>NZ_JAYRVJ010000066.1:0-14170 GCF_041918635.1 Promineifilum sp. (SeqCode) | reverse complement strand
GTCTCGATCTTGGTCTTGATGGGCAGTTCCAACGGATACAGGAAGTTGAAGTTAGACGGCTTCTCGCAGGCGGCCACAACGGCCTCGGCCAGCTGGATCGCTCCATCTCCACCGTTGGTCCAGTGATCGCTCATCACAGCCGTTTCCGCGCCAGCAGCGATAGCTGCCCGTTCCACCGCGGCGATCTCGGCGTCCGTGTCGGTCGGGAACTTGTTGACGGCCACGACCACCGGCACGCCGAAACGCTTGGCGTTGCGAATGTGGGCGGCCATGTTGGCGACGCCCTTTTCCAGCAACTCGACGTTCTCCTCGGTGTAGGCTTTGTCCAGTGGCCGGCCGGGCACGACGCGCGGCCCGCCGCCGTGCATCTTCAACGCCCGGATGGTTGAGACCAGCACCACGCAGTCGGGAATCAGTCCCGAGTAGCGGCACTTGATGTCGAAGAACTTCTCCATGCCGATGTCGGCCCCGAAGCCGGATTCCGTGACTACGTAGTCGCCCAGGCGCAGCGCCAACTTGTCGGCCAGGATGGAGGAATTGCCGTGAGCGATGTTGGCGAACGGCCCGGCGTGGACGAAGGCCGGCTGCCCCTCCAGTGTTTGCAGGAGGTTGGGGTGCAGGGCATCTTTCATCAGCACCGTCACCGCGCCGGCCACGCCCAGATCGTCGAGGGTGATGGGCTTGCCCGCCTTGTTCGTGCCGATGACCGTCCGGCCGGCCCGCTGCCGCAGGTCTTTCAGCGCGCTGCGATAGTCATCGCCGTTGACCAGGGCCAGAATCGCCATGATCTCGCTGGCGACGGTGATGTCGAAGCCCGTCTGGCGCGGCCGTCCGTCCTCTTCCGGCCCCAGGCCCACCATGATCTTGCGCAGCGCCCGGTCGTTCACGTCCATCACCCGGTTCCAGGTAACCCGGTAGGGGTCGATGTCCAGCCGCGACAGCCCGACCTTGGCGAGTTTTTCGTCATTCATCCGGTCTTCATGGTAGTAGCGGGCGTCGATGGCCGCAGCGACCAGGTTGTGGGCGGCGGTGATGGCGTGGATGTCACCCGTCAGGTGGAGGTTGAAGTCCTCCATCGGGATGACCTGGCTGTAGCCGCCGCCGGCCGCGCCGCCCTTGATGCCGAACGTCGGCCCCATGCTGGGCTGGCGGATGGTGGCGATGGATTTGTGGCCCAGCCGGCCGAGGCCCTGCACCAGACCGATGGCCGTCGTCGTCTTGCCCTCGCCCAGCGGCGTCGGGGTGATGGCGGTCACGTCCACGTATTTGCCCAACGATCGATCGGCCAGCTTCGGCAAGGTGTCGAGGTGTACCTTGGCCTTTGTCTGGCCGAAGTAGATCAGATCGTCTTCGGTCAGACCGAGCTCGGCGGCCACTTCGCGGATGGGTCTGGGGGTGGCGGCCTGAGCGATAGCCAGGTCAGACGGGACAGGGGAAAGTCGCTTGGATGCGTGGTTCATGTATCTCCTCTGAAACGCGCGGCCACGTCGTTGAGGCGCGGCCACGGGGGCATGATGGGATGGTTCACGGGAAGCAGCCGCAGATTACGCAGATTTCGCAGATGATGAGGAGTGATCCGCGAGTCCTGTACGACCTGCGACGCTTGATCCAGTAAACATTGTACCTAAGTTGGAAGCGGGCTGCCAAATGTGCGCATGGCAAAAAATGCCCCTTGCCGCTACCGGCAAGGGGCATTTTGGGAGCAGGGAGCCTGGCGGACTAGCCCGTCGTGGGCCGCACGACCAGCATGGCCCGGTTGCTATGACCTACCAGCTTCTGCGTGACGCTACCGTAGACCCAGCGCTGCAGCCCGCTGCGGCCGTGGGTGCTCATGGCGATCAGCCCGACATCGTTCTGTTCGGCGTAGTCCAGGATGGCCTGAGCCACAGCCGAGGAGCCGGTGTCGGCCCGGATCAGCGTCTCGGCGCGCAGGCGAACGTCGAGGTCGCCGTAGCGCGCCGTCACTGACTCCAGATAGCCGTCCGACGGGTCGGGCGGCTGGACGCGCAACAGTGTCACCGCCCCGTCCAGCGCCTCGGCCAGCGCCAGCCCCATGGGCAGCACCTCCTCAGCCAGCGGCGACCCATCCAGCGGTATGAGGATCGACCGGAGCGCGCTTGCCGCTTTTTGCGAGTCGCCGGCGCATGCGTGGCCGGAGCGCAGGATCAGCACCGGGCAGGGCGCTTCGTGCAGCACCCGCTCGGCCACACTGCCCATCACCCAGCGGGAAAGCCCGGTGCGGCCATGGGTGGTCATGACGATCAGATCGATATTCTCGTCGGCCGCCGCATCGACAATGGCCCCGGCGCGCTCCCCTTCCTCAACCAGGGTCTCAACCGCCACGTCCGCGCCAACGCGCTTGGCGACGCCGGCCAGGTAGTGCTCGGTCTCTTCGCGTACGTTGTGGTAGTAGTCCGTCAGGTCGCGCCCCTGCGGCAGGTACATACTGAACTCAACGGCCGAGGGCAGTTGCGCCTCGACATATTCGGGGCTGCGCAACAGCACCAGGCTGCCCTTTGTCCGCCGCGCCAACTCGCGCGCGACAGGCAGAGCGCACTCGGCCAACGGCGATCCATCGAGCGGAACAAGAAATCGCTTGAGCCTTGTCATCTCCAGTATCCTCCACGCCGGCGCGCTCAGACATGCGCCGGCGCACCTACGTCATAGCCGTGGCGAAGCACTCGGCAGTTGGCCTCCACAAGGTGTTGTTTGCCGGCCGGCAGGTGGTCGACCAGCGCTTGCTCCACAACCTCCAGCGGCAAGAGCGGCCGGGCGCCGATCAACGCGCCGACCGCGGCCATGTTGAGCATCTTGGACGTGCCCCACTCCTCGGCGATGGCGTTGGCGGGCACGTAGACCGTCTCGATGTCGTCCCGCCCAGACTCCTCATGGATGAGAGAGCTGTTGACGACCAGCAGTCCGTCCTGCTTGACCCGCGGCTCATATTTGTCATACGACGGCTGGTTCAGCACGATGGCCACATCCGGCGTGGCGACGGTGGGCGCGCCGATAGGCTCATCGCTGATGATGACGACGCAGTGCGCCGTGCCGCCGCGCATCTCCGGCCCGTAAGAGGGGATCCAGGTCACGTGCCGGCCGGCGTCCATGCCCGCGTAGGCCAACAGCTGGCCGGCCAGCAGTACACCCTGGCCGCCAAACCCCGCGATAATGATCGAAGTTTCCATAGGACGTATATCCTCGCGTTTGCTCAGGCTAGAAAGCCGGCTCTAAAACGGGTTCGGCGCGCCTGGCCTCAGCCTCGTGCCGCTCGATGGCCCGGCCGAAGACCTCGCCCAGCCGCCGGATGCCCGTCTCGATGCGGGTCGGCTCACAGAACGAGAAGTTCAGCCGCATGGTGTTGTGGCCGCCGCCGTCGGGATGAAAGGCCGTGCCGGGGACGTAGGCCACCTTGTGCTCCAGCGCCTCTTTCAATAGCGCGGTGGCGTCCAGGTAGTCGGGCAGCGTCACCCACAGGAACAGCCCGCCGGCCGGGTGCGTCCACGCCACCTCATTGGGGAAGAAGCGCTCCATGGCCGCCAGCATCGCGTCACGCCGCTCGCGGTAGACGGAGCGGATGAGCCGGACGTGGCCGGGCAAGAAGGCGTTCCCGCCGTCGCCGGCCAGAATCTCGTAGGCGATCATCTGGTTCAGTGTCGCGGTGTGCAGGTCCATGCCCTGCTTGGCGATGGTGCAGCGCTGGATGACCTCGACCGGCGCGACGATCCAGGCTAGCCGCAGGCCGGGGGCCAGCGTCTTGGAGAAGGTGCTCAGGTAGATGACGTTGCCGCGCATGTAGGCCCGGCCGTTGCCGTTGGTCGGGGCGTGTTCGTCGTAGTATGGCTGGCCGTTGCCGGCTGGGCGAGCGCGCTTCTTCAGCCGCTCGGCGTCGATGACCACCAGCGGCGGCAAATGCTCTCCTTCGTAGCGCAACTCGCCGTAGGGGTCATCCTCGATGATCGGCACGCCATAGTGGTCGGCGATCTCGATGAGTTGCCGGCGGCGCTCCAGGGACAACGTCACGCCGCCGGGGTTCTGGAAATTGGGCAGGATGTACATGAACTTCGGCCCCGCGCAGAGCGCCTCTTCCAGCAAGTCTACCTGCAAGCCCTCGTTGTCGACGGGCACGGTGATGAACTCAGCCTGATAGGCTCGCCACGCCTGTAACGCGCCGAGATAGGTCGGCCGCTCGGTCAGCAGCAGATCGCCCGGGTTGATCATCAGCATGCCCAGCAGGTCGAGCGCCTGCTGCGAGCCGCTGGTGATCAGCACGTTCTCCGGGGCCGACTCGATGCCGTAGCGGGCCATCTGGGCGACGATCCACTCGCGCAGCGGCCGGTAGCCCTCGGTCGTGCTGTACTGGAGCGCCTTCGTGCCCTGCTTGGCCAGGACGCGGTCGGCGGCGACGCGGAACGCCTCGACCGGGAACACTTCCGGCGCGGGCATGCCGCCGCCAAAGGAGATGATGTCGGGGCTTTCCGTCAGCTTCAGCAGTTCGCGGATGGCCGAGCCCTTCATCCACTGCATGCGCTGGGCGCAGCGTTGATTCCATGGGGTTGTCATTTGGCTTGCTCCTTGCGTGTGTGTCCAGTGGGATGGAACTCGCTTATTTGCGCGGCCCCGCCAGCTCCGGCGCGACCTTATAATCCCCTAGTGGGTAGGTGGGGATCATGCTGTCGCGCACCCATTCCAGCGATGCGGCCGGGGTCATGCCCCAGTTCGTCGGACAGGTGGAGAGCAATTCGACCACGCTAAAGCCCAACCCCTTGATCTGCGCCTCGAAGGCCGTGCGGATGGCCTTCTTGGCCTGAATGATGTGGCGGGCGTCGTGCAGGCTGCGCCGCACCGCATAGGCCGTGCCGGACAGGTTCGCCAGCAGTTCGGCCATGTGAATGGGCGCGCCGCACAGCCGCAGGTCGCGGCCGAAGGGGGAGGACGTAGTGACCTGGCCGGGCAGCGACGTGGGCGCCATCTGCCCGCCAGTCATGCCGTAGACGGCGTTGTTGATGAAGATAGTCGTGATCCTCTCGCCGCGCGCGGCGACATGCATGATCTCGCCCATGCCGATCGAGGCCAGGTCGCCGTCCCCCTGGTAGGTGAAAACGATCTTGTCGGGGTGGACGCGCTTAACGCCAGTCGCCATGGCCGGCGCGCGGCCGTGGGCGGCCTCGCACGAGTCAACCTCGAAGTAGTTGTATGCGAAAACGGAGCAGCCGACCGAGGCCACCAGGATGGTGTCTTCGCGGATACCCAACTCGTCGATGACCTCCGCCACGAGGCGATGGGCAATGCCGTGGGTGCAGCCGGGGCAGTAGTGGGTGTAAACGTCGCTCAGCGACTGCGGCCGCTCATAGACAATCTCCTCGCAGCGCTTGTTCAGGTCAATAGGCTCGACCATCGTCTCATTGATGGGCAACACGGCCATTCTTTGCCTCCACACGGAACGCGCGAGAGTGCGCCGACGGAATGATCCGGCGCACCTCCTCTTCAATTTCCTCGGGCAGGGGGATGATACCGCCCATGCGCCCCTTGAACCGGACCGGGACGTGGCTGCCGACGGCCTCGCGCACGTCGTGCACCATTTGGCCCGCGTTCATCTCCACCACCAGGAAGGTGCGCACGGAAGGGATGCGCCGCGCCAGGCGCGCCAACTCTTGCTCGGGGAAGGGCCACAGCGTGATGGGCCGGAACAGGCCAACCGGCAACCCGGCCGCTCGCAGGTGTTGGACGCTGGTATGGGCCACTCGCGCCGCCGTGCCGAAGGCGACGATGACCACTTCCGCGTCGTCGACGTGTGTGGCTTCATAGCGCACTTCCGCCTTCTCGATTTGGCGCAGCTTGTCTTGCAGGGTGAGATTGAGCGCTTCGAGTTCTTCCGCGCCCATATAGAGCGAGCTAATCACATTGTGGGGCCGGCCTTTCGCGCCGGTCACAGCCCAGGCGGGCCGTTTCTCCGGCAGCGGGCGCATCTCCGGCAGTTCAGCCGGTTCCATCATCTGGCCGATGGCCCCATCGGCGATGACGAAGGCGAGTGTGCGGTATTTCTCAGCCAGATCGAAGGCCAGCACGGTCAGGTCAATGGCTTCCTGCACGGTCGATGGGGCGAGCACGATGGGGTGGAAGTCGCCGTGGCCGGCGCTCTTGGTCACCTGGTTATAATCGGCCTGGCTGGGCTGAATGTTGCCCAGGCCCGGCCCGCCGCGCATCACGTCAATCACCACGGCTGGCACGTTGGAGCCGGCCATGTAGCTGAAGCCTTCCTGCATCAGGCTGATGCCCGGACTGCTGGAGGAAGTCATGACCTTGGCGCCGGCCGCCGCCGCGCCATAGACCATGTTGACCGCCGCCACCTCGCTTTCTGCCTGCAAGAAGACGCGATCGAGTTCCACCATCCGCTTGGCCATGTGCTCCAACAATTCTGTCTGTGGGGTGATGGGATAGCCGAAGTACACCTCGCAGCCGGCGCGGATGGCCGCTTCGGCAAAGGCGATGTTGCCCTTCAATAGCTGCTTAGCCATGGCTCACACCCTCCCTGATCATCTGGGGCTGCCTGACCTGAGCAACGGCCGGGCGGGCCGTGGCGTGGCCGTTGGCCGGACGCCCCTTCTCGACGACGTCGCGATAGACGGTGATGCAGCCGTCGGGGCAGACCGTGGCGCACAAGGCGCAGCCGGTGCAATCGTGGGTGGGGTCTAAAAGAATCACGGGCCTGTACCCCTTGGCGTTCAGCTCCTCAGCCAGAGCCAGCACGTCTTTGGGACAGGCCTCGCGACACAGTTCACACCCCTTGCACCGTTCTACGTCGATCACAACTCTTCCAGTTGCCATCAAAAGTACCTCCGGTGAAATGGGAAATAGTACGCTGGTGTTCAATGGGGCCGGGCGGGGAGAGTAGGCTTGCGCTCCTTGCCTGTGCCCCAGCGTTGACGAATCGTCTGCGGGCAAATTGTCAAAGTGCAAGAACACCAGGCAGGGTTTTAGCCCACTTTCAGTATACACGGCCCCGCCTGAAACCCTAGTGACAAACAGCAGTTGAATGGGTGAAGAAAGTCACGTGTTTGTCAGTGGGGGTGTGTTAAGCTAAACGAGGGTCGGCGTCGATGCTACCCAGTACTGTGTGCCGGTCGCCCTCGTTACGGGCAAGGCGGCCGCCCCGGGTCATGACCTTTGTCAGCCCAACAGATTACATTAGACACTCCCCAAGGGGACAGTTCCGTTTAGACTTTCTAACAGTAGAGGACGTTGCCCTTGCGAAGGAGAGGACATCATGGAATTTGGCATACCTAAAGAGGTGCGCGACCTGGAGTCGCGCGTTGGCCTGACCCCGGCCGGCGTGGCGACCCTGGTGCGCCACGGCCACACGGTCTATGTCGAGAAGAACGCCGGCGTGGCCGCCGGCTTCAGCGATGAGACCTACCGCCATAGCGGCGGCCACATCGTCTATTCGGCGGCCGAGGTCTATGGCCGCGCCGACGTCGTCGTCAAGGTGACCCGCCCGACGGCCGCGGAGCACGTTCTGTTCCGGCCGGGTCAGGCCATCGTCGCCTTTCTCCACCTGGCGGTGGCTTCATCCGACTTTCTGGACGCCCTGCGCGAGCATGAGATCACGGCCATCGCCAGCGAGATGATCGGCGAACCCCATGGCGACCGCCCCGTCCTCGTTCCTATGAGCGAGGTCGCCGGCCGGTTGGCCCCCATCATCGCCGGACAGTTGCTCATGACCAACAGCGGCGGACGCGGCACGCTCCTCAGCGGCATTCCCGGTGTCCCACGTGGCGTCGCCGCCATCATCGGCGGTGGCGTTCTGGGCAGCAACGCCGCGCGCGCCTTCCTCAATGTCGGCGCACAGGTCGTTGTCCTCGACAATGAGGTGTCCCGCCTGCAACGCCTAGACGACATGCTCAACGGCCGCGTCACCACCATGCTCTCTTCCAACTACAACATCGAACGTGTCACCGAATTCGCCGACGTCATCGTCGGCGCGGTGCTTGCCCCCGGCCGCCGCGCTCCCATCCTGATTACCCGCGAGATGGTTCAGGCTATGCGCCCCGGGGCTGTCTTTATCGACTTCGCCATCGATCAGGGCGGCTGCTCCGAGACGAGCCGGCCGACAACCCTGCGCGACCAGACCTACATCGTCGATGGCGTCATCCACTACTGCGTGCCCAATGTCACCGCTGCCGTCGCCCGCACGACCAGCTATGCCCTGACCAACTCCCTGCTGCCCTACCTTCTGGGCATCGGCTTGCATGGCATCGTGGGCATGATCGATCAGCAACCGGCCCTGGTGACAGGCGTCAATCTCTATCAGGGCAAATTGGCCCATCGCGAGGTGGCCAGCGCGCTAGGTCGGGAACTGGAAGTCGTCCTGCCCCATCGGGAACTCGTCCACCTGCCCGGCAACGGACTCATGGGAGGCCGACAGTGAATTGGGAATCCATTTATCGCCACAAGGTGACAGACGCGAGTACCGCGCTGTCATGCATCGAATCGGGCAATCTCGTCTACGTCGGCGGCGGCGCGGGCGGGCCATCCGTCCTCATCGACGCCCTGTGCGCTCGCGCCCCGGAATTGCGCGACGTCCAGCTCATCCACATCCTGACCTTCATCGGCGCGCCCTACGTCGATCCCAAATACGAAGGCTCCTTCCGCGACAACTCGCTCTTCATCGGCCACAACGTGCGCAAGGCCGTCCAGGAAGGCCGGGCCGACTTTACGCCCATCTTCCTGTCCGAGATTCCGGGTCTGTTTCAGCGCAAGATTCTGCCCATCGATGTAGCGCTCGTCTCCCTGTCGCCGCCGGACGAGCACGGCTTTTGCAGCTACGGCGTCGAGGTGGGAACCACCAAGCCCGCCGCCGACTCCGCCCGTGTCATCATCGCCGAAGTCAACAAGAAGATGCCGCGTACACTGGGCGACAGCTTCATCCACGTCAGCCGCCTGACCCACGTGGTCGAGACGGACTATCCCCTGCCAGAGGCCATCCAGGGGAAGAGTTCCGATGAGTACATGCGCATCGGCCAGCACATCGCCGGGATGATTCCCAACGGCGCGACGCTGCAAATGGGCATCGGCAGCCTGCCCGATGCCGTCCTGGAGAACCTGGGCAGCCACAAAGACCTGGGCATCCACACGGAGCTGTTCTCCGACGGCGTGGTGACGCTGTTCGAGCAGGGCATCATCACGTGCAGCCGCAAGACCTTCCATCCGGGCAAGATGGTGGCCGGCTTCCTGTTCGGCTCCCAGCGGCTCTATAGCTTCGTCGACAACAACCCCATCGTCGAGTTGCACCCGACGGAGTACGTGAACGACCCCTACAACATCGCCCTCAACGACAACATGGTCGCCATCAACGCCGCCCTGCAGATCGATCTAACCGGCCAGGTCTGCGCCGACTCCATCGGGCCTGTGTTCTACAGCGGTGTGGGCGGGCAACTGGACTTCATCCGCGGCGCGGCGCGGTCGAAGGGCGGCCTGCCGCTCATCGCCCTGCCCGCCACGGCCAAGGGCGATACCATCAGCCGCATCTCCCCTCTCCTGCCCGAAGGCTCAGGCGTGACGACGACGCGCAACGACGTGCACTACATCGTGACCGAGTACGGCGTGGCCTCGCTCTACGGCAAGACAATCCGCCAGCGCGCCCAGGCGTTGATCCACATCGCCCACCCCAAATTCCGCGACGAGCTAACCCACGCCGCGCACAAACTGGGCTATCTCTAGGGGCTAGGTTCTAGGGGCTAGGGAAGAGATCCCACGAAGTGCGACCCACTTTCTGAAGTGGTTGCACCTGACCCCCATAAGAGCGTTTCACGCCAAGAACGCAAAGCACAAATCTTTGCGTTCTTGGCGAACTTTGCGTTCTTAGCGTGAGATCTTCCGCTACGCTTTCTTAAGCTCCGGCTTCTCCGCCTCTTCCTTCTGCCCTGTCCAACTGGGCCGCAGGTAGATGAACCAGTAGACCAACCCCACCATCAGCGCGCCGCCGATGATGTTGCCGATGGTTACCGGCAGCAGGTTGACGATGAAGAAGTTGCTCCAGGTGAGGTTGCCGAAGTCGGCCGCCGTCGCGCCGATGTTGGTCCAGAACTCCGCCGGCGCGCCATTCTTGATGAACAACGCCACGGGGATGAAGTACATGTTGGCGATGCTGTGCTCGAACCCGATGGCGACGAAGGCGGCAATGGGGAAGATGATCGCCATGATCTTGTCCATCGTCGAGCGCGCGCCCATGCACAACCACACCGCCAGGCAGACCAGCGCGTTACAGAAAATGCCCAGTACGAGCGCCTGCGTGAAGTCGAGGCTCACCTTGGCGTTGGCGATGGTCAACGCCTGAAGCCCGACCGCGCCCTTGCCAAACGTGAATTGGCCGCTCAGGTACATGCCATAGGCGGTCACGACAGCGCCGACGAAGTTGCCCAGGTAGACGATAATCCAGTTGCGCAGCAGCCGGCCGGTGCTCACCTTGCGGCTGGCCCAGGCCATGACGATCAGGTTGTTGCCGGTGAACAGTTCCGCGCCGCCGACGACGACCAGGATGAGGCCCACGCAAAAGGCCAGGCCGCCCAGCAACCGCGTCACACCGTAGCTCAGCACGCCCGACGCGCCGGCCGTGACCGTAGTCATGAAGATCGCGCCCATGGCGATAAACGCCCCGGCCAGCACGGCCAGCGCGAACATGCGGAACGGGCCTAAGTTAACCTTGGCGACGCCGACGTTCTCGGCTTTCTTGGCCATGTCGCCCGGCACCAGGGCATCAAGCGAAGGTAAAGGGGGATTCGGATTCATGTAATAACTCCTTCTGTTGTAGCGCGGGATGGTATCCCGCGAGATGCACTCCACCTCAGAAAGCGGGCTGCATCTCTAAGACAGGCGCCGCCGCTTTCTCGATTTGTACGGCGCACACCTTATACTCTGGAATCTTCGCCGTTGGATCCACCGCGTCAATCGTCAGCAAGTTCGTGGCCGATTCGGCGTAATGGAACGTCATGAACACCATGCCCGGCGCGGAGCGGCGTGAGACCCGCGCCGCCGCCACTACGCAGCCACGCCGCGACCGCACGCTCAGCCGATCGCCATCCACGATCCCCAGCCGCGCCGCGTCCTGCGGGTGCAGTTCGGCCTCGGCCTCCGGGGCCACCGCCTCCAATCCGGGCGAGCGGCGCGACATCGTGCCGCCGTGCCAGTGGAAGAGGATGCGCCCCGTGGAGAGCAGAAACGGGTACTCCTCGTCGGGCAGCTCGGTCGGCGGCCGGTACTCCAACGCGCAGAACAGTCCGCGGCCGCGGGTGAACTGGGCCGTGTGCAGCACCGGTGTGCCGGGGTGATCGGGCGTCGGGCACGGCCATTGCAGCCCGTCCCCTTCCAGCCGGGCATGGCTCATGCCGGCGTACTGCGGCGTCACCGTCGCCATCTCGGCGAAAACGTCGGCCGCGCTTTCGTACTGCCAGCCCGCGCCCAGCCGGTTCGCTAGGTCGAGGATAATCTCCCAGTCCGCTCGCGCCATGCCCGGCGGTTCCAGCGCCGGCCGCACCATCTGCACCCGCCGCTCCGTGTTGGTGAACGTACCCGTCTTCTCGGCGAAGCTCGCCGCCGGCAGCACTACGTCGGCCATCCGCGCCGTCTCGTTGAGGAACAGGTCCTGGACGACCAGAAACTCCACCTGTTCTAGCGCCTGGGCCACGTGGTTCAGATTCGGGTCGGACAGCATGGGGTTTTCGCCCATGATGTAGATGGCCCGGATGCGCCCTTCCAACGCGCCGTGGATGATCTCCGTCACCGTCAGGCCCGGCTTGGCCCCCAGCGCCTCGTAGGGCACGCCCCACGCGCTGGCGAACTTGCGCCGGATGGTCTCGTCGGCCACCGGTTGGTAGCCGGGGAAGACGTTGGGCAGCCCGCCCATGTCGCACGCGCCCTGGACGTTGTTCTGCCCGCGCAACGGGTTCAGCCCCGTGCCCGGCCGGCCAATGTGGCCCGTCAGCAGCGCCAGGTTGGAGCACGCTTTCACGTTGTCCGTGCCCGTCGTATGCTGGGTGATGCCCATCGCCCAGAAGATCATGCTGTTGCGGGCGTGGGCGTAGAGATAGGCCGCGTCGACGATGTCCTGCGCCGGCACACCGGAGATGGATTCGGCCCGCTCGGGCGTCCAATCAGCCACCGACGCCGCGAAAGCCTCATACGCCTCGGTGCGCCCCTCGATGAACGTGCTATTGCGCAGCCCATCGCGGATGATAACGTGGGCCATCGCGTTCAACACGGCTACGTCCGTCCCCGGCCGGTGGCGCAGATGCAAATAGGCAAAGTTCGCCAGTTCGATCTCGCGCGGGTCGAGCAGAATGAGCTTTGCCCCGAACTGGCGCACCGCGCGCTTCATCTCCAGGCCGATGATGGGGTGGGCCTCCGTGGTGTTGGAGCCGGTGACGAACAGCAGATCGGCGCGCGTGATGTTGCTGATCGAGTCAGTCATCGCGCCGGAACCGAGTGTCGCGGCCAGACCGGCCACGCTACTGCTGTGTCAGAGACGGGCGCAGTGGTCGACGTGGTTCGTCCCGACCACCGCACGGGCCAGCTTCTGTAGCAGATAATTTTCCTCGTTGGTGCACTTGGCCGAGACGAGGAAGGCGATGCTGTCCGGGCCGCTCTCTTCCCGGATATCGTGCAGACGCGCGGCCACGTAATCGAGCGCCTCCGGCCATGTAGCGCGGGATGGTATCCCGCGACCCGCCTTCCGGTCAGGCCAGACGAGCGGCTCGGTCAGCCGATCCGGCGCGTGCACGAAGTCGAAGCCAAAGCGCCCCTTCACGCACAAATTGCCGCGATTCACGGGGCTGTCGAAGCGGCCGTTAACCCGATAGAGCAGGCTGTCCTTCACGTGCAAATCGACCTGGCAGCCCACCCCGCAGTAGGGGCAGGTGGTTGGCACAATCCGATCCGCTTTGAGCATAGCTAACCCACTCCTTCGTTGTAGCGCGGATGCTGTCCCGCGAGGTGCAACCCACTTCAGAAAGTGGGTCGCACCTTATTCAATCCCGTCAGGTGCGACCCACTTTCTGAAGTGGGTCGCACCTGAACTATCCTGTCATAGTGTAGAGGAGAACCCCTCGCCCGCTTAGTGATCTCTTTCACAAATGCTTATGACGAATGTCATGAGATCGCGTGACGGATGACACTGGAGCGCCGCCCCCTCATCGACTATCCTCTCACTGAATGTGGCGCAACCATCTTTATCCGCGCCCTTACTCTCTCCTTAGCCCTCTCCTCAGGGGCGAGGGAAGCTATTGGGAGGCCGAAATGGCAACAGAAAATTGGGTCGTCGTGAGCGCCAAGTACTGCGAGCGAGTCGGCCGGAGTATCGAGATCAAAGAGCGCCGGGTCTACCCCGCATCCGACTTCTTGCTGACAGTAGACAACCGGGGCCAGGTTCGCGAACACGTCTGCTCCGCGGCCATCGAATGCAATATGGCCGGCATTCCCTGCTCGCTGGCCTACAATAACCCCGGAGACGGGCGTTCCCTGTAGCGCAGGATGCCATCCCGCTTCTGAGAAGGACAAGAGGCGGGTTGCCACCCCGCGCTACAATCAGAAAAGGCCCAGGATCACTCCTGGGCCTCTTCCGTTTTGACTGACACCTGTGATGTAGGGCGGGTTGCCAACCCACCCTACCACTCTATCGAAACGACGGCGTGTACGAACGGACGATCTGGATATAGTTCGCCCGCTCGAATGCGGCCGGCGCGGCGACGTTGATCTGGCTCAGGCTGCCGTGCAACTCCTGGATGGAACGGTACTCCCGCTCCTCCAGCCACAGCGCCATCTCCTTCACCACCTCACCAAAGCGCCCGATGCCGTTGCGCAGAATCTCCGAGGTCATCATCGCCACGTTCGCGCCGGCGGCCACGGCCTTCAGCGCGTCCTGAGCCGAGTGGACGCCGGTCGTCAGCGCCATGTCGGCCGAGATGTGCCCATACAGGATAGCGATCCAGCGCAGCGGCAGCCGAATCTCCTCCGACCGGCTGAGCACCAGGTTGGGCACGACCTCCAGATTCTCCAGGTCGAGGTCGGGCTGGTAGAAGCGATTGAACAGCACCAACCCGTCGGCTCCGGCCTCTGACAGCCGATGCATCATGTTGGCTGTCGCGCTGAAGTAGGGGCTTAGCTTGACGGCGATAGGGAT
>NZ_JAYRVJ010000065.1:0-4824 GCF_041918635.1 Promineifilum sp. (SeqCode) | reverse complement strand
TGGCCCAGATCAGCAGCGCCTTCCGCGCCCCGTTCTACACCCACTTTGACATCCTGGGCACAGAGGGGCGGCTGGTGCTGAACCGGCCGTTTAACGGCATGGAGGACGCCGAGCGCCGCGTGACTTTCACCGACGAGGCGGGTGTGTCCGAGGAGTTGCCGGTAGCGGCGCAAGAACTGTACGCGGGCGAGGTCGCGGACATGCACGACGCCATTCTTGAAGGGCAGTCGACCTACATCAGCCTGGACGAGACGCGGGATCACGTGCGGACGGCGCTGGCTTTGTACGAGTCGGCGCGGCGGGGGGAGCGGGTGTATCTGGCCGAGATCGCGGCGTGATCGAGTATAATGGAGCCAGCCCTATGACATGAGAGGCGACGCATGACCGAGACGATTACCGCGATTTACGAGAACGGCGTGTTGCGCCCGCTGAAGCCGCTGAAGTTGAAGGAGCGGCAGCGGGTTGAGCTACAGGTGGTGGAGACGCGACCGGCCAGCGAGAGCGAGGAGCGAGAACAGCTTATCGCGGAGCTTGTTGCGGCCGGACTTATCGAACCACACACGGATGTGCCGGAGGACGATCCAGTTAGTGCCGAGAGACGCGCAGAACTGGCGCGACTCCTAGGCAGTGCACCGGGGAAACCTTTAAGCGAGATTATCATTGAAGAACGGGGCGAGTGGTGAGTACCCTCTACGTCGATACAAGCGCTTTGTTGAAACAGTATGTAGACGAATTAGGAAGTAAATGGACGCGCGAGTTGCTCAAATCAACACAGGGCTTAATCGCAACTGCGTCGTTGAAGGGCTTGCTATCGATAATCCGCTTGCTCACTAATACACTGGTTGCTTGACACTTCAATCAATTCTGCTAAAACTCAGGTAGAAATGCACGTCCGCGGCCGCCGGCCGCGTGTCGAATGAACTACGCCTGAGCAACAGGCCCATCCAGTCTGGTTACATGACGCCCCACGCGGTCGCCGGAGGGGACGAGGGAAGGACGGCGACGCGATGCAAGGCAGGGAAGGCGTCGGGAGGTGATCGGCGAAAAACACAGCCAGATCCACAGCGGCGCGCCATGACGCGACCGCACACCTTCGATCTCCACGAGCGATCAACGTAGCAACCAAACGTTCGGCCCACGGTAGACATGAACGTAGCGCAGTCTGTCAGGCTGCGACTCCGCGGGCGGGGCGCATAGCAGTGAGGAGACTCCCATGACCTTTCGAACCACGCGACTTTTGGCCCTGGCGGCGGTGCTGCTGCTGGGGCTGGCGCTCGCCGGCGCGGCGGCCGCCGACCACATCCCCGACCCGACCAGCGTCACCATCGCCGGCGGCTTCCAGAGCGAACTGGGTTGCCCCGGCGACTGGCAGCCCGAATGCGCCGTCACCAACCTGACCCACGACGCCATTGATGACGTCTGGCAGGGCACGTTCAACATCCCCGCCGGGAGCTACGCCTACAAAGCGGCGCTCAACGGCACGTGGGATGTATCATTCCCGGGCAGCGATATCTCCCTGGCCGCGCCGGGCGGGAACGTCAAATTCTACTACGACCACAAAAGCCATTGGGTCACCGACAACGTCAACAGCCGTATCGTTGTGGCCGCGGGCAACTTCCAGAGCGAACTGGGCTGCGACCCGGCGATCAACGGCGGCGATTGGCAGCCCGACTGCCTGCGCTCCTGGCTGCAAGACCCGGACGGCGATGGGACTTACACCTTCACGACCGACGCCATCCCCGCCGGCAACTACGAGGCCAAGGCGGCCATCGGCGAGGGCTGGGCCGAGAGCTATCCGGCCAACAACGTGCCCTTCACCGTGCCGGCCGGTGCGATTGTCACCTTCAGCTTTGTCAGCGCTTCCAATGACTTCTCTATCAACGTCGACGGCCCCGGCCACGAGCTGGACAACAACGTCGAGTACGACGGTCTGGGTCACAACAGCCACGACACCCTCTACCGCGTGCCCTTCGGCGCGGTGACGCCGGGAACCGAGGTCATTCTGCGCTTCCGCACCTACCACAACGACGTGGAGAGCGTCCGCGCCCGCGTGTGGGACGACGTGGCCGGTGGGCAGTTCTTCCTCGACCTGACGCCCGTGGCGACCGACGTCTCCTGCTATGACGAAGCGCAGCCGGACGAGACGTGCGACTTCTGGCAGGCCAGCCTGACGCCCGACGCGCCGACGACGTACTTCTACCGCTTCATCGTCACCGACGGCACGGCCACCGCCCACTACGAGGACGACGGCTTCCGCGACGGCGGCTGGGGCGAGGCGCGGCCGGCCCTCAACGACTGGGGCTACGTCATCCAGGTCCACGACCCCGATTTCGCGGTCATCGACTGGGTGCAGGACGCGGTCATCTACCAGATCTTCCCCGACCGCTTCTTTAACGGCAACACCCGCAACGACCCGACCACCAACGAGCCGCGCTACGGCTGGCCGACCAACGCGCTCGACCGCATCATCGTCAAGGCGTGGGGCGAACTTCCCGAAGGGTACTGCCGCCACTACGTCAACCCGGCCACCCCCTGCACCGAAGAGCCGCGCGGCCGCGACTACTTCGGCGGCGACATCCGCGGCGTGCAGCAGCGCATCCACTACCTGAAGTCGCTGGGCGTGACGGCCATCTACTTCAACCCCGTCTTCGACGCGGCCTCCAACCACGCCTATGACACGCAGGATTACTACCGCATCGATCCCTTCTTCGGCACCAACAAGGAGTTCGAGCAATTCCTGAAGGCCGCCGAGCGGCAGGGGATCAAGGTCATCCTGGACGGCGTGTTCAACCACGTCTCCTCCGACAGCAAGTACTTCGACCGCTACCACCACTTCGCCGAAGTGGGCGCGTGCGAGAGCGTGGATTCGCCCTACCGCGACTGGTTCACCTTCTTCGAGGAGGCCAACGGCCCCTGCGCCGGCCCCAACGGCCCGAACACGATGAACTACCCGTCGTGGTTCGGCTTCGACAGCCTGCCGCAGCTGGACAAGAACAACCAGGAAGTGAAGGATCTGTTCTACGCCGGCGACAACCCGGTGGGCACGTACTGGCTCGACATGGGCGCTGACGGCTGGCGGCTCGACGTGATGGGCGACGGCAGCTTCCCCGTCTCCTTCTGGCAGGAGTTCCGCGAGGTCATCAAGGCCGAAGACCCCAACGCGCCCATCATCGGCGAGTTGTGGAAGAAGTTCGAGATTCTGCCCAAGACGCGCGGCGACCAGGCCGACACGGCCATGGGCTACCGCTTCCGCAACGCCATCCTGGGCTTCTTCGGCACGGTGGACGACAAGGGCTTCTTCGACGACGGCCAGACTGACCAGCCGCCGACCCTCTTCGCCAGCAAGCTCATCTCCGTCCGCGAGGACAACGCCGACGCCAGCTACTACACCATGATGAACCTCATGGGCAGCCACGACACGCGCCGCATTCTGTGGGCGCTGACGCCGGGCGAGCGCAACCGTGAGGACAAGGAGTTCAACGCCGCCAATCTGGCCGAGGGCAAGGCGCTGCTGCGGCTGGCCGCGGTGGTGCAGATGACCACGCCCGGTTCGCCGACCATCTACTACGGCGATGAAGTCGCCATGACCGGCGACGACGACCCGGACGACCGGCGCACCTTCCCGTGGGGGCGCGGCGGCGCGCTCGGCAGCGCGGCCGACCGGCTGATGCTGGCCCACTACACGCGGCTCATCCGGCTGCGCAACAGCCTGGACGTGTTCAGCGATGGCGAACTGAGCTTCCTGCTGACCGACGACGCCAACCGCACGCTGGCCTACCTGATGCGCACCGCGGATCAGGCGGCCGTCGTCGCCATCAACCGCAACGAGACGGCCCAGACGTTGACCATCAACGTCCAGGGCCACATGCCCGACGCCGTGCGCCTGCTCGACGGCAATGCCACGCTGCGCGGCCAGATTCAGGCCGTGGACGGCGTGATCACGGTGCAACTGCCGCCCCTCAGCGCCGCCATCCTGCTGCCGGCGCGCGGCCAGGACCTCGTCGCGCCGGCCGCCCCGACCGGTCTGACGGCCACGGCGGGCAACGCCCAGGTGGCGCTGGACTGGGACGCCGTCAGCGGCGCGGCGGCCTACCGCGTCTATCGCAGCCCCGTCACCGGCGGCGGCTACGAGTTCGTGGCTGAGACGGCCGCCAGCGACTACGTGGATACGACGGTCGAGAACGGCCGCCGCTACTACTACGTCGTGCGCGCCATGGACGCCGCGGGCAACGAGGGCGCGGCCAGCAACGAAGCGTCGGCCACGCCGGCCTTCCCCATCGGCTACACCGTCCTCCAGTGGCCGCCCACGCTGAACCACACCATCAGCACCAACGGCACCGACACCGTCTATGGCCGCGTCTTCGTGGCCGGCATCACCGACGCCGCGGGCGACCCCGGCCTCATCCTGGCCGAGGTCGGCTTCGGGCCGGACGGCAGCGACCCGGCGACGTGGACGGCCTGGTGGCCCATGGCCCCCAACGCCTGCGGTGGGTGCGGCAACAACTACGAGTACAGCGGCAAGATGTGGCCGGAGGCGCTGGGCAACTTCGATTACCTGGTGCGCTTCTCGACCAACAACGGCGAGACGTGGGTCTACGGCGACGTGGACGGCTGGTATCCCGACCCCGGCCAGTCGCAGACCAACGACCCCGGCGACATGACCGTGGTCAGTAGCGGCGACACGACGCCCCCGGCCGCCCCGGCCAACCTGCGCGTCGAGGCGTCGTCCCCGGCGGGCATCGAACTGGCCTGGGACGCGGTCGGCGGCGACGTGGCCTTCTATGAGGTGCTGCGCGGCGACGCGACCGGCGGGCCGTACAGCGA
>NZ_JAYRVJ010000064.1:0-1687 GCF_041918635.1 Promineifilum sp. (SeqCode) | reverse complement strand
GCCGCTCCCGTGTGGGGGTCTCGGCGGGATAGCCAACAAAGAGGGAGCCGACGATGGTGTACTGGTTAGGATCAAGCCCCAGCAGTTCGTAAGCCAGCGGATCGCGCGTCACGCCGGCCGTGCTCCACTTGACGCCGATCCCTTCGGCCCAGGCCGCCAGCTGCACGTTCTGAATGGCGCAGCAAACCGCGGCATAGTCCTCGCGCCGGCGCTGCTCGTCCCCCTCCTGCAATGCGGCCACGGCCACGATGGTCGGGATAGCGCGGAAGCGGCGGGCCTCGTCGTCGCGCAGCCGCGCCTGCCGCTCCGGGGAACCGGCCGCCTTGGCCGCCTTCCATTCACCGTGGACGACTGACAACCGCGCCTGCGTCTCTGGCCCCAGAATGGCGAAGCGCCACGGCTCGGTCAGGTGGTGGTTGGGGGCCCAGACGCCCGCCTCCAGGACGCGCCGCAGCGCCTCCGCCGGCACAGGCTCCGGCCCGAACTTGGCGATTGTCCGCCGCGTGCGAATGGCTTCCCACACATCCATGTAATCTTATACCGCCCGGCCCTCGTGGAAGCAGGGCAGGTCGCGTCCGTCGCCGCGAAAACGGGCGGCCACGGTCGAGCCCTCATCCACGCGCACCTCGTGCGGCTGGAGGCTATGGACGACCGACCCATCGTCCAACCTCAGCCGGTAAATGTAAGCCATACCCGTGAACTGCCGCGACAGGATGCGGGCCGGCCCGCCGGCCGTCGCGTCGAAATCCACGTCATCAGGCCGCGCGGCCACCTCGACCGCCGCGCCCACCGGCAGCATGACCGGTCGCGCTACCAGGCCCAATGGCGTCTGGACGCCCTCGTCCGTCGCCTCGCCCGGCACAAAGCTCGTCTGACCCAGGAACTCGGCCACAAAGCGCGTCTGCGGCCGGTGAAAGATGCCTTCCGGCGTGTCCACCTGCTCCAGCTGACCGTCGCGCATCACGCCCACCTGGTCGCCCAGGAAGAGCGCCTCTTCCTGGTCGTGGGTGACGAACACGGCGGTGACACCCCCAGCCTTCAGTAGCGCCCGCACTTCGGCCCGTACCTCGGCCCGCCGCGCGGCGTCGAGGTTGGAGAATGGCTCGTCGAGCAGCAGCGCTGCCGGCTCCGTGGACAGCGCCCGCGCCAGGGCGATGCGCTGCTGCTCCCCGCCCGACAGTTCGTGAGGCATCCGCGCCTCCCGGCCGGGCAGGCCGACGAAGGCCAGCAACTCGGCCACGCGCGCGCCGGCCGCTCGCCCCTTGCCCAGGGCGAAGCCAACGTTCTGGCCGACGCTAAGGTGGGGGAAGATGGCATAGTCCTGGAAGACCATGCCCACGCGGCGCAGCTCCGGCGGCAGGTGGCGCCCCTCGTCGGCCACGGTCTGGCCGTCGATCTCGATGGTTCCGGCGTCGGCCCGCTCGAACCCGGCGATGAGGCGCAGCAGCGTCGTCTTGCCGCAGCCGCTCGGCCCAACCAAGGCCAGGATGTCGCCCGCCGCGACGCTCAGCGAGAGGTCGCGCACGACCGGCAGCGCGCCAAAGCGCTTGCTCAGCCCGCGGAAGCGCAGGGCGATCCGCCCCGGGCGCGTCTCGACAACCGGCGACGTCGTAGCCACCGGCGAGGCGGTGGGGACGTTAATCGCGCCGGCCATCCCGCAACGTGAGCAAAGCCAGGGGAACCGAGG
>NZ_JAYRVJ010000063.1:0-2450 GCF_041918635.1 Promineifilum sp. (SeqCode) | reverse complement strand
CGGCGGGGCGTGCTTCGACTCCCACCCTTCCAGGATAGGATCGATCAGTTCCCAGGCCAGTTCGATGGCGTCGCTGCGGGTGAAGAGCGAGGGATCCCCCTTGAGGATGTCCAGCAGCAGCCGCTCGTACGCTTCGGGAATCGCCAGCGCGCCGAATGACTCCTCGTACTGGAAGGACATGTCCACTGTACGCATCTCGGCCGGCGTGTCGGGCACTTTGGCCTGGAAGGAGAAGTGGATGCCCTCATCCGGCTGGATGCAGATGGACAGGCGGTTGGGAGCGGGCTTGGCTCCCTCGGGCATGGGGAACATCAGATGCGGCGGTCGCTTGAAGAAGATGGTGATCTCCGTCGTCTTGGCCGCCAGCGCCTTGCCCGAACGCATGTAGAAGGGAACGCCCTGCCAGCGCCAGTTGTCGATGTAGTAGCGGATGGCGGCATAGGTGGCCGTCATCGAGCCGGGGGCGACCCCTTCCGTGTCGCGGTACTTGCGGTACTGGCCGCGCACCGTACAGCTGCTCACGTTCTCCAGCCGGACAGGACGCATGGCCCGCAACACTTTCGACTTCTCGTTGCGGATCGCCTCAGCCTCGAACGACGCCGGCGGTTCGGCGGCCACGAGCGACAGCAGTTGCAGCACGTGGTTCTGCACCATGTCGCGCATGACGCCCACGTCATCGTAGAAGTGCGCCCGGTGGCCCACGTCGACCGTCTCAGCGGCCGTGATCTGCACGTGATCGATGTAGTTGCGGTTCCACACCGGCTCGTAGAGCGAGTTGGCGAAGCGGAAGACCAGCAGGTTCTGCACCGTCTCCTTGCCCAGGTAGTGGTCGATGCGGTAGATCTGCGACTCGTTGAGCACCTGATGGACAGCCCGGTTGAGCGCCCGCGCCGAGGCCAGGTCGTGGCCGAACGGCTTCTCGATGACGACGCGCCGCCAGCCGTGGTCTTCGTGCATCATATCGGCCGCGCCCAGATTGGCGACAGCCTGCTCGTAGAGGTCGGGGGCGATGGACAGATAATAGAGGCGATTACCAGGGCGGTTGTCTTCCCACTCGCACAGCATCCGGTCGACGCCCTGCAACTGCTCGAACTGGGTCAGGTCGCCACGGTAGTAGCAGATGTTGGCCGCGAACTCATCCCATGACTTGGCGTCGTACATTGAGCGGGCGAACTCCTTGACGCCCGCCTTGACGTGCGCGCGGAACTTTTCGTCGCTGAAGTCACTGCGGGCCACGCCGACGATACGCCAGTTCGGCGGCAGCCGCCCCTTGCGGTACAGGTCATAGAGCGACGGAACCAGCTTGCGCCGCGTCAGATCGCCCGATGCGCCAAAAATGACTATCGCGTTCGTCTCATCCATCTTGCGTTGCCTCCGTTGTCTGCCCACCTGCTCGCCAACCCCGAAGCGCCATCAAGGGAAACCGGCCTTCACCCCTCGACAGGTCGAGGCGAGTTAGTATAATGTAACCGATGTGGTGGGCTGAGTCTATACCCTCGACCGGGGAACAGCCTCTTTTACAGGCCAATGAGTAGTTACCAGGCCAACATCGAGCGGGCAATCGTCAACACGGTATCCTACGTGGATGCCTTCGACTACCCGCTCACCGCGGCCGAGATCCACCGCTACCTGGTCGGCCTGCCCCTTTCCCCACAAAAAGTCCAACAAGCTTTGGGCCACGGCCTGCTCATTCCCGACCGCTTGGGCGCCTCGGGCGATTTCTACATGCTGCCCGGTCGGGAGGACGTGGCCGAACTGCGCCGGCAGCGCCAGGCCGTGGCCGACCGCCTCTGGCCCGAGGCCGCGCGCTATGGCGCGCTCATCGCCCGCGCCCCCTTCGTGCGTATGGTCGCCGTTACCGGCTCGCTGGCGGTCAACAACGTCACCCATGAGGACATCGACTATCTGATCGTCACCGCCAACGACCGGCTGTGGGTCTGCCGCGCCTTCGTGATCCTGATTGTGCGCTGGGCGGCGCGGCGCGGGCTGGAGTTGTGCCCCAACTACTTTCTGACGGAGCGGGCTCTCCGCTTTTCCCAACAGAATCTTTATACGGCGCACGAGGTCACGCAAATGGTTCCGCTCTACGGCCGGGCAGTCTACGAGACGCTGCGCCGCGTGAACGCCTGGACGTATCGCTACTTGCCCAACGCCGCCGGCCCGCCGGCTCTGTCCTCTACCCCCTGGCCATTCTCACCCGCCCCCTTCACGGGCCGCGCCATCCTGGAAGCCACCCTGCGCACGCGCGCCGGCCGGTGGCTCGACCAATGGGAAATGGCCCGCAAGACACGCAGGTTCCGCAAGTCCCACGCCGGCCAGGTGTCCAGCCTATTAGAGGCCAGCTTCTCGCCCGACTCCTGCAAGGGTCACTTCAATCTGCATCAGCAGCGGACAATGCGGGCCTACCAGTTGCGGACGGCCGGAGAGAGCGGGGGAGCGGGGGAGCAGGG
>NZ_JAYRVJ010000062.1:0-6863 GCF_041918635.1 Promineifilum sp. (SeqCode) | reverse complement strand
GTTGCTGAGGTGGAGGGGCCGGTCGATCCAGACGGGGCTATCGCTGGTGAAGGCGGCCACGAGGGCGGGGGGCGGGGCGGCGGTGTGGAAGCGCCAGGCGGACGGGGCGGGGGGCGTATCGGGCGGGTCGGCGGCGTCGCGGTCGTGGACGCGGGCGGCGGCGACGGTGGCGGCGCAGGCGTCGCCGGGGGGCAGGGGGTCGCGGGGGAGGGCGACGGCCGACGACGCGTTGGCGATGACACTGAGCGGGCGATCGCCGCCGGCGTCGCACGTCAGGCGGAGCCAGCCCTCGTCCAGCGTGACGGCTTCGGTGAAGGTGATGACCAGGCGGGCATCCAGTGGGACGTTGGTCGCCTCGGGCGTGGGTGAGACGGCGCTCACGGCCGGCGGTTCGTCGGCGGCGCAGGTATTGGACGCGCCGGGCGTAGGCGGAGCGGGGTGCATGGCTGCCGTGTGGCGCGGCCCGCCCGCCCCATCCGGGCAGCGCTGCAGGGCGTGGGTCTCGGCCGCGCCGCCGGCCGCCTCGTCCACCTGGGGCTGCCCGACGGCCAACAGTGTCAGGAGTTCGCCGTCCGGCGCGTTGGCTGCACCATAGACGACGGCGTCCAGCAAGCTCTCGGTCGTCAGGGCGCGCCCCTTGGGAAAGTCTGTCGCCCGCCCGGCGTAGAGGGCCACCGCGTCCGGTCCGTTTTGCAGTGCAGCTTTCGGCAGTTCGAGATCGGGTTCCAGGCCGGCGCTGCCCACGACGAAATAACCGGCGGCATCCGTCCGCTGCCCGGCCAGATCGACGGCCTGATAAACCACGTCCCCCTTGCCGTTCCAGAAGACCAGCACCAGCCCGCTCAGCTCGGTCTGGCCCGCGCCGCCGTTGTACAATTCGATGAACTCAGCCGCGTCGCTGCCCGGTGTGTCGGCGTCCAGTTCGTTGATCAGCACCCCGTCGGCCACCGGCCCGGCGGCGATGGTGAAGCGCCAGCTGTAATCGGCAGGCGGCGCGTCGGGCGGATCGTTCGTGTCGGCGTCGTGGACGGACGCGGCGCGAATTGTGGCCGTGCACGACTCGCTGGCGACGAACGGCGACGTGGGAGTCAGCGTGAAGATGCGTGGGCCGCCGGTGACGGTCGCGGCGTGGCTGCCGCTGCTCGCGCAATCGATGGCATACCAGCCGGCGGCCACGACCACATCTTCGCTGAAGCGCGCGGTCAGCGTCGCGCCGGCCGGCACGTTCGTGGCTCCGTCGGCCGGCGCGACCTCGACCACGGCCGGCGGCGCATCCGGTTCGTCGAGGCAGCTGTTGGCCGCGCCGGGCGTGGGCGGGCCGGGCCGAAAGGTTGCTGTGTGGCGCGGGCCGCCGCTCCCGTTCGGGCAGCGTTGGAGGGCGTGGGTCTCGGCCGCGCCGCGGCCGGCCTCGTCCGCCTGGGGCTGCCCGGCGGCCAGCAGCGCCAGCAAGCCCGCGTCGGGCGCACCCGACGCGCCGTAGACCACCGCGTCGATCACGCCCGATGTGACTAGTGTCGCGCCGGTCGGAAAGTCGGCAGCGCGCCCCACGTGCAGACTGACGGCGTCTGGCCCGTTCTGCAGCGCGGCGTTGGGGAAGGTCAGGCCCGGGCTGACGCCGGGGTTGCCCAACAGGAAGTAGCCGCGCTCGTCCGTCTGCTGTCCGGCCAGGTCGATGGCGCGATAGACCACGTCTCCCTTGCCGTTCCAGAAGACGGCGACCAACCCGGTCAGATCAGTGCGCCCCACGCCGCCGTCGTACAGTTCGATAAACTCCGCCTGGTCACTGCCCGGTGTGTCGGCGTCCAACTCGTTGATGAGCACGAAGTCGGCCACCGGCCGAGCGGCTGTCTGAAACTGCCAGCGGTAGTCGGCGGCCGGATTGTCCGGCGGGTCGTCGGCGTCGGCGTCGCGCACGCCGGCGGCGTGGACTGTCGCCGCGCAAGTCTCGTCCGCGGCGAACGGCGTCGCCGGCGTTAAGGTGAAGGCCCGCGCCCCGCCGGCGACGGTCGCCGCGTGACCGCCGCTGATCGCGCAGTCGATGGTGTACCAGCTATCGAGTAGGCTCACGTCTTCGCTGAAGCGCACAGTTAGCGCTATCCCCGTGGGCACACCGGTCGCGCCGTTGGTCGGAGTGACCTCAACTACGGCCGGTGGGTCATCTGGGTCGGTGGGGCACTCGTTGGCGGCTCCCGGCGTGGGGGCGTAAGCGTCGTAGGTCGCTGTGTGACGCGGCCCCCCAGTTCCATTCGGGCAGCGCTGGAGGGAGTGAGCCTCAGCCGCACCATAGACGGCCTCGTCTACCTGCGGCTGTCCGGCGGCCAGTAGGGCCAGCAACCCGCCATCCGGCCGGTCGGCGCGGCCATAGACCACGGCATCAACCAGGCCAGACGTCGTCAGGGCCATGCCGGCCGGGAAGTCGGCTGCCCGCCCGGCGTAGAGCGCGACGGCGTCCGGCCCATTCTGCAGCGCGGCGTCAGGGAAGGTCAGATCAGGCGACAGGCCGGGGTTGCCCAGCGTGAAGTAGCCGGCGGCATCTGTCGCCTGCCCGACCAGATCCACTGCCCGGTAGACGGTGTCGTTCTGGCCGTTCCAGAAGACGACGACCAGCCCGGTCAGCGCGGTCCGGCCGCGCCCGCCGTCGTAAAGCTCGATGAACTCGGCCGTGTCGCTGCCCGGTGTGTCGGTGTCGATCTCGTTGATGAATACGCCTTCCGGCGCGGGCGCGGCCACCCGGAAGCCCCAGGCGTAGTCGGCCGCCGGGTTGTCCGGCGGGTCGTCGGCGTCGGCGTCGCGCACGCCGGCGGCGCGAATGGTCACCTCGCACGTCTCGCCCGCGGCGAACAGCACTGTCGGGACGAGCGTGTAGGCACGCGGCCCGCCGGAGACAGTCGCGGCGTGCTGGCCGCTGGCCTCACAGTCGATGAGGAACCAGCCCGCGGCCACGGCGACATCCTCGCTGAAACGCACCGTCAGCGACGCGCCGGCCGGCACGTCGGTCGCCCCGTCGACCGGCGTGACCTCGACCACGGCCGGCGGCGCGTCGGCGGTACAGGTGTTAGACGCGCCCGGCGTCGGCGGGTTGGGCCGGAAGGCGTTGGTGATACGCGCGCCGCCGGCGGCATCGGGGCAGCGCCCGCCGGCGTGGCTCTCGGGCGCGCCGCGGCCGGCCTCGTCCACTTGCGGCTGGCCGGGCAACAGCAGCGCCAGCAAGCCCGCGTCGGCCGCGTCGGCTGTGCCATAGACCACGGCATCGATCAGTCCATTCGTCGTCAGCGGCGCGCCGGGCGGGAAGTCGGCGGCGCGCCCCTCGTAGAGCGCGGCGGCGTCGGCCCCGTTTTGCAGCGTCCCGTCAGGCAGGGTGATGGCGCTGTCCGCCACACCGCTATTGCCGATGACGGCGTAGCCGCGTTTATCCGTTCGCGCTCCGCCCAGATCGACAGCGTAGTAGGCGCGGTCGTCGCCGCCGTTGTAGAGCACCAGAACCAGCCCGGTGAGGTCGGTCTCGCCCGCGCCGCCATCATAAAGCTCGATGAACTCGGTCGTGTCGTTGCCCGGCGAGTCGGCGTCCAGCTCATTGATCAACACGAAGTCGGCGACCGGCCCGGCCGTGGTGAACGACCAGACAAAATTGGCTGCGGGCCGGTCGGGCGGGTCGTCGGCGTCGGCGTCGCTGACGGCCGCGGCCGGGATCGTCGCCTCGCACCGCTCGTTGGGGGAGAACGGCTGCGTTGGAGTGATCTGGAAGGTACGCGGCCCACCGCTGATCGTGTAAGCGTGGTCGCCGCTGCTGGCGCAGGCGATCTCCGGCCCGCCGGCGGCCAGCGCCACCGGCTCGCTGAACGTGACCGACAGCGCGGCCCGGAGCGCTACGCCCTTGGCCCCGTCCGGCGGCGTCACGTCGCTGACAGCCGGCGCTTGATCCACGACGCAGGCGCTAGGCCGGCCGGGCGTGGGCATATTGGGCAGGAAGGCCGCCGTGCGCCGCTGGCCGCCCGCGCCGTTGGGGCAGCGTTGCAGCGCATGCTGGTCGGCCGCGCCCCGGCTGCCCTCGTCGACTGCGCCCTCGCCCGGTAGCAGCAGAGCCAGCAGCCCCGCCGGGACGTCGGCCGGCCGGCCGTAGACAAGGGCATCGATCAAACCATCAGCCGTGATCGGCGCACCGTTGGGGAAGCCAATCGCGTCGCCGGCGTAGAGGGCGACCGCGTCCGGCCCATTCTGCAGTGTGCTGTTGGCGAAGGTCAGGTCCGGCCCCGTCGCCGCGTTGCCGGCTACGAAGTAGCCCGACGCGTCAGTCGCGAAGCCGTCCAGATCGAGTGCGCCGTAGACCGCGTTGGTCGAGCCGTTGAACAGCACCAGCGCCAGGCCGTCCAGCGATACGTTCCCTTCCCCACCGTCGTAGAGTTCGATGAATTCGGCTGTGTCGGTGGAGGGTGTGTCGGCGTCCAGTTCATTGATGACCACGAAGTCGGCCGCCGGCTCGGCCGTGGTGAACGACCAGGCGACGTTGGCCACCATCGTGTCCGGCGGGTCGTCGGCGTCCAGGTCGGTCACGTGGCGGGCGACAACCGTCACCGTGCATGACTCTCCCGCGGCGAAGGGGGCGGCCGGCTGGAGCGTGAAGGCCGTCGGGCCGCCCGACACACTGTAGGCGTGGCTGCCGGAGGCGGCGCACTGCACTGTGGCCCAGCCTGTCGCCAGCGCCACCGGCTCGTTGAAGATCGTCGTGATGGCCGCGTGGCGGCTGACGCCCGTCTCGTTCCGGCCGGGCGTCCGGTCGATCAGTTCCGGCGCGGCGTCGCTCGTGCAGCCGCTAGGCGCGCCGGGCGTCGGCTCGTTGGGACGGTAGGCGGCTGTCGCGCGCGGGCCGCCCGCGCCATTGGGGCAGCGTTGCAGTGAGTGGCCGTCGGCGTTGCCCCGGCCAGCCTCGTCCACCTGTGTCTGTCCGGCGCTCAGTAGTGGCAGCAGTCCGGCGTCGGGACTGGCCGCCGGGCCATAGACAATGGCATCCAGCGGCGACACACCGGTCACGGGCGTCCCGTTGGGGAAGTCGGCCGCATCCCCCATGGCCAGGGCCGCGGCGTCCGGCCCGTTCTGAAGCAGGCCATCCGGAAAGATCGCGTTCACGCCGGGCACAGCCGCACCGCCCAGTAGGAAGTAGCCGTTGGCGTCAGTGGCGTAGTCGTCCAAATCGACCACGCGGTAACTCTTGTCGTCGCCGCCGTTGAACAGCACGACGGCCAGCCCATCGAGGGCCACGCCGCCGCGCCCGCCGTCGTAGAGTTCGATGAACTCGGCCGTGTCCGGGCCGGCGCTGTCGGCGTCAAGTTCGTTGATCAGCACCCCCTCGTCGGCGGCGACGACCGTAGTGAAGCCCCAGATGAAGTCTTGCGCCATCTGGTCGGGCGGGTCGTTCTCGTCCACGTCGCTCACGTTGCCGGCGCGCAACGTGACCACGCACGCCGTATCGCCCGGCAGCGGTGGATTGGGGAGGATGCGGTAGGTGTCGCCCGCGCCCTCGACGGTGTAGGTGCGCAGTTTCAGCCCGCAACTCAGCGCTACCGGTGTCTCGCTCAGCCGCACCGGCTCGCTGAAGATGATCTCGAGCGCCGCGTGGCGCACGACGCGCGTCGCGCCGTCCGCCGGAACGGTGTTCAGGACGCTGGGCGCGGCGTCGATGGGGCCGCAGTCGTTGGTCTCATCTGGCGTCGGCGCGGCGGCGGTGAAAGTCGCCGTCTCGCGTCGCTTGCCGGAACCGTTGGGGCAGCGGCCTACCGAGTCGGCCGTCACTGCCCCGCGCTCCCCCTCATCCAGCGGCATCTGGCCCGGCTCCAACAGCGCCAGCAACTCCGCGCCGACCGCGCCGTAGACCGCCGCTTCGACCAGCCCCTCCGTGCTGGGTGGCGCGTAGCCTGGGAAGCGCTCTCGCGGCGCGTCGTAGAGGGTGAGGGCCGCCGGCTGATCGGGCCACGCCCCATCGGCTATTATCAGGTCAACGCCCGGCGTCGCCCGCGTGCCGATGACGAAGTAGCCGCGGCTGTCGGTGCGGTAGCCGTCCAGCGCGCGGGCATAGGTGACGCCCACGCTGTCCAGGTAGCGGACGAGCACCAGACCGCGCAGGTCGGTGCGGCCGGCGCCGCCGTCGTAGAGTTCGAGGTACTCCACCACGCCATCGGCCGAGAGCGCCTCCACCTCGTTGATCCACACCGGCGCGGCGGCGGCGCGGAAGCGCCAGGTCGCGCTGTCCGGCGGGCTGTCGGGCGGGTCATCGGCGTCGAGGTCGGTCACGCCCGTGTTGCGCAGGACGGCCGCGCACCACTCGCCGGGCTGGAAGGGCGCGGTGGGGGTCAGGGTGAAGCGCTCATCGCCGCCGCCGCTGGTGGTGGCGTGCGCGCCGCTCAGTTCGCAGGTCAACGTCAGGGCATCGGCGGCCAGCGCCACCGGTTCGGAGAAGGTCAGGCTGAGCGCCGCGTCGAGGGGCACGCCGGTCGTCTCGGGGGGCGGCGACACGTCCAGGATAGACGGGGCGACATCGGCGTCCACGCCAGTGAATAGGGCCGGCGTGGTCGGCCGGTGGCCTTCGGCAACTCCTGACAGCATCAAACAACCCAGGACGAGCGTCACCCTGGCTAGCCAGATAGGTTGGGCAGACACCACGGCGCCTCCCTGTTAGCACGGCCCCTACCCATAGTGTAGGCGTAATGACGCAGAAGTCAAGAGAAAACATAAGTAATTGCGCCCACGAAAGGGCACACTTTCCCTCCCGCCGTTTCCAGAGTACGCTTGCCCCATGACACCCATCTGGGCCCGCTACGGCCCGTTCTTCCTCTACGGCTACACCGCCGTCCTCGGCCTGGGGGTCGTCC
>NZ_JAYRVJ010000061.1:0-5415 GCF_041918635.1 Promineifilum sp. (SeqCode) | reverse complement strand
GCGCGGCTTGGCCCGACGCACGATGTAGGTCTGTACCGGCCCGTCTACGCCCTTGACGAGGATGGGGTCGCGCGGCTGCACGTCGAAGATGCCGCGCACGTGGCGGTACGTGTTATGGGAGATGAGGATCGTCCCCGGCTCGGCCGCCGCTTCCAACCGGGCAGCCAGGTTGACGGGCATACCAGTGACCGTGTCGATGCCTTCAGTCAGCCCGCCGGCGAAGACGAGGCCGGTGTCAATGCCGATCCGCACCTGGAAGCGGGCCAGCGGGACGCCGGCGATCCCGGCGGCCGAATGGATCGCCGGCGTCCCGCCGGCCGCCCACTCATCAACGATAGCGCGGGCGACCTCCTGAATCGCCAACGCGGCGCGGACAGCGCTCTCAGGATCGTCCTCTTGGGCGGCCGGCAGGCCAAAGATGGCCTTGAAGCCATCTCCCTGATAACGGGCAATGCGCCCGCCAAACTGACGGATAGGCTCGGCCAGCCGGGCGACCGCGGGATCCATCAGGGCCATCGTCTCTTCGGGGTCGAGGTCGCGCACCAGCCGGGTGTGATCGACGATGTCCATGAAGAGCATCGTCGCCATCTTACGTTGAGGTTCGGCGGCTTGGGCCAGAAGCGCAGATAGCCGCTCGTGGAGCGGGCCAAGCCCGGCCTCCACCACCGCCTCGCCCAGGGCCGGCCGCTGGGCCTCGAACGCCGCGATGGCCGCCCGCAGTTGCGCGATCTGTTCGTCTCTCGCTGCCATTATCGCTTCCTCGCCCGCCCCGCCAACTCGATTATAGCAGGGAGAACTGTCGCCCACTGTAGCGCAGGATTCTTATCCTGTGCTCGGCCCACAGATTAAGAAACCTGCGCCACAAGATGTGACTTTCGCCGCGCGCGAACATGACACAAGTCACCTGACACGACCCGCCGGCTGAGGTACTATTGCCAGAGTTGCGCCGCGCCGCGCCCCTTGGCGCGCGCCGGCCGAGAGAGTGTGACCTATGGCAGATACCGATCGGGACGGCCGTCCGTCCTTCCAAGATGAGTTCCCCATCCCCGACCACGACGAATGGCGGGCGGCGGCCGTCGAATCGCTCGGCGGCAAGCCGTTCGAGAAGCTGGTGACGCCCAGCTATGAGGGCATTCCCATCCAACCCATGTACCGGCGCGAGGACGCCGAGGAGTTCACCGCGGCCCACACGCTGCCGGGCCAAGCGCCTTACGTCCGCGGCAGCCGGGCCGCCGGCTACCTGGCCCAACCGTGGGCCATCGCCCAGGAATTGCCCTATGGCAGCCCGGCGGCTTTCAACCGCGCCCTGCGCTCCGACCTGGAGCACGGCCAGACGGCCGTGAACCTGCTGCTCGACGGCCCGACCCGCGCCGGCAAAGACCCCGACGCGGCCCGGCTGGGGGAGGTAGGGCGCGGCGGCGTCTCGCTGGCGACGGTCGAGGACGTGGCGGCGGCGCTGAAGGGGGTTGACCTGTCGGCCACGCCGCTGTTCGTCCGCGCGGGCACGGTCGCGCTGCCGCTGCTGGCGTTACTGGCGGCCCATCTGCGGCGGGCCGGCCGGCCAGTGGCCGATCTACACGGCTGCCTGGAGGATGATCCGCTGGGCGCGTTGGCCCACGAGGGAACGCTGCCCCTGTCGCTGCCGCGCGCCTACGACGAGATGGCCCAGCTCACGCGCTGGGCCGACGAGTACGCGCCGCGCCTGGGAACGATCGCCGTCCACACCTACCCCTACCACAACGCCGGCGGCAACGCGGTGCAGGAGTTGGCCTTTGGGCTGGCGACGGCCGTGGCCTACGTGCGCGCCCTGGCCGAACGGGGCGTGGACATCGCCGTCGCCGCGCGCCACGTGCGCTTCGATTTCGCCGTGGGCGGCCACTTCTTCATGGAGGTCGCCAAGCTGCGCGCCGTCCGGCTGCTCTGGGCGCAGGCTGCCGCCGCCTTCGGCGGGGATGAAGAGGCGCAACGGCTTCACCTGCATGCCCGCACTGCCCGCCGCAACAAGACGACCACCGACCCCTACGTCAACCTGCTGCGCGTGACGACGGAGGCGCTGGCCGCGGCCGTCGGCGGCGTGGACAGCCTGCACGTCGCCCCGTTCGACGAGCCGCTGCGCCCGCCGGACGAGTTCTCGCGCCGCATCGCCCGCAACGTGCAGGTCATCCTGCAAGAGGAGGCGCACCTGACCGAGGTCATCGACCCGGCCGGCGGGGCCTACGCCGTGGAGGCGCTGACCGAGGCGCTGGCTCGCGAGGCGTGGGCGCTGTTCCAGGAGGTGGAGCGGCGAGGCGGGATGGCCGCCGCGTTGCAGAGCGGTTTCGTCCAGGCGGCTGTGGCTGCCGTGGCCGAGAAGCGCGCCGCCAACCTGGCCAAGCGGCGCGACGTGCTGGCCGGAACCAACCAGTACGCCAACGCGACCGAAACGCCGTTGCCGGCCGACGCCACCGACTATGAGGCGCTGTACCGCGAGCGGGCGGCGCAGATGGCCCACTACCGCACGCACGATGATGATCCGACGGTGCACCAGATCGCTCTGGAGCGGCTGTCGCAGATGCTGTCGGCCGCGCCGGAGGAGATGGTCGAGACGGCCATCGCCGCGGCCGAGGCCGGGGCGACGCTGAGCGAGATCACGCGGACGCTACGCGTGCGCGACGAGGCGCGACCGACTATCGTGCCGCTGCCGCTGGGGCGGGCATCGGAGCCGTTTGAGGCGCTGCGAGCAAGAGCCCTCTCCCCAACCCTCTCCCAGGGGGCGAGGGAGTCAGACCCCCTCATCCTTCGGGAGAGAGATGGGGCGAGGGAGTCAGACCCCCTCGCCCTTCGGGAGAGGGATGGGGAGAGGGGGAAACCACCGCGCCTCTTCCTCGCCAACCTCGGCCCGCCGCGCCAGCACAAAGCGCGCGCCGACTTCACCCAGGGCTTCTTCGAGGTCGGTGGCTTCCAGGTGCTCACCAACAACGGCTTCAAGACGCCCGCAGAGGCAGCCGCCGCGGCGCTGGACTCCGGCGCGCCGGCCGTCGTCATCTGCTCCACCGACGAGACCTATCCCGAACTCGCGCCGCCGCTGGTGGCCGCGATCAAGGCTGAGTCGCCCGAGACCGTCGTCCTGCTGGCCGGCCGGCCGGCGGAGCAGCTGGACGCCTTGCGAGCGGCGGGGATAGATGAGTTCATCTATTTGGGGGCGGATGTGGTGGCGGTGAACAACTGGTTACTGGATAAGATTGCAGAGGGGTAGAGGAATGGAAGCGAAGCTGAGTTTCAAATACGACCGCGAAGCCGATATCTTTTACATCGATACGCTCGCTTCCTATCCAGAACAGGAAAGCGAGGAAATGGGCGACGATGTAATCGCGCGTATGAACCCCACGACAGGTGAGATTGAAAACCTGGAAGTTCTCTTCTTCTCCAGCCGGTTGCTGCGGCGCGAGTGGTTTGAGTTGCCCATCGCCGCTCACCTTCAACCCGCGAATGGCTAACATGGACGCGGTTTCGCTTCTTCCACCCGTTCATACGGGCGCGCTACGCCTGTCGCGCTATTTCGGCCTGTCAGAGCGCTTCTGGATGAATTTGCAGTCGCGCTATGACCTGGAACTTGAGAAGGATCGCCTGAGAGGGCGGCTGGAACGAGAAGTAAAAGTGTACGCAGCCGCCGACTAGGCTAAAAACGCCATGAACCAACCTGACTTCACTCAGATCAACCTCAAATCCGACTACCCTCGCTCCTCCCTCGCTGGCTGGCAAGCCGCGCTAGAGCGCGAAACCGGCCGCCCGGCGGGCGACTTCCTGTGGCGGACGATGGAGCAGATCGACGTCCGGCCGCTCTACACCGCCGGCGATCTGGCTGGCATGGAGCACCTCGACTACGTGGCCGGCCTGCCGCCCTACCTGCGCGGCCCCTATCCGGCTATGTACGTCGTCCGCCCCTGGACGGTGCGCCAGTACGCCGGCTTCTCCACAGCCGAGGAGAGCAACGCCTTCTACCGCCGCAACCTGGCCGGCGGGCAGCGCGGCCTCTCTGTCGCCTTCGACCTGGCGACCCACCGCGGCTACGACAGCGACCACCCGCGCGTCGTCGGCGACGTGGGCAAGGCGGGCGTGGCCATCAGCTCGCTGCGCGACATGCAAATCCTGTTCGACCGCATCCCGCTGGACAAGATGTCGGTCTCCATGACGATGAATGGCGCGGTGCTGCCGGTCATGGCCTTCTACATCGTCGCCGCCGAGGAGCAGGGCGTCAGCCACAGCCAACTGACCGGGACGATCCAGAACGACATCCTCAAAGAGTACATGGTGCGCAACACCTACATCTACCCGCCCGAGCCATCGATGCGCATCATCGGCGACATCTTCGCCTACACGGCGCGGGAGATGCCCAAGTTCAACAGCATCAGTATCTCCGGCTACCACATGCAGGAGGCGGGGGCCACGGCCGACATCGAACTCGGCTACACCCTGGCCGATGGGCTGGAGTACGTGCGCACCGGTCTGCGGGCGGGCCTGAACATTGACGACTTCGCGCCGCGCCTCTCCTTCTTTTGGGCCATCGGCATGAACTACTTCATGGAGATCGCCAAGATGCGCGCCGGCCGGCTGCTGTGGGCCAAGCTCATCAAGCAGTTCAACCCGCGCGAGCCGAAGTCCATGGCCCTGCGCACCCACTGCCAGACGAGCGGCTGGAGCCTGACCGAGCAAGACCCGTTCAACAACGTCGCTCGCACCTGCCTGGAGGCGATGGCCGCCGTGCTGGGCCACACCCAATCGCTGCACACCAACGCGCTGGACGAGGCCATCGCCCTGCCGACCGACTTCTCGGCGCGCATCGCCCGCAACACGCAACTCTACCTGCAACACGAGACGGGCATCACCCAGATGGTCGATCCGTGGGGCGGCTCCTACCTGGTGGAGACGCTGACGGACGAACTGGTGCGCCGCGCCTGGAGCCACATCCAGGAGATCGACGGGCTGGGCGGCATGGCCAAGGCGCTGGAGACGGGACTGCCCAAGATGCGCATCGAGGAGGCCGCAGCCCGCCGCCAGGCGCGCATCGACTCCAAGCAGGAGACCATCGTCGGCGTCAACAAGTACCGGCTGTCGCGCGAGGAGCCAATCGACATCCTGGAGGTGGACAACACCGCCGTGCGCGAGCAGCAGGTGGCGCGGCTGGCCGCACTGCGGGCCGAGCGGGACGACGACACCGTGCAACACGTGCTGGACGGCCTGCGGCAGGCCGCGGTCACCGGCGAAGGCAACCTGCTGGAGCTGGCGGTCGAGGCGGCGCGGGCGCGGGCCACGCTGGGCGAGATTTCGGGCGCGCTGGAGAGCGTCTGGGGGAGGCACAAGGCCGTGATTCGTTCCATTACCGGCGTCTACCGGTCGGAGTATGGCGAGGAAGAGGAGATCACCCGCGTGCGTCAG
>NZ_JAYRVJ010000060.1:0-3051 GCF_041918635.1 Promineifilum sp. (SeqCode) | reverse complement strand
CGATGGCGACCTGGTGATCGGGGCCGGCGCGCAGGTTAACGGCGACGTGGTCGTCTTTAACGGCGACGCCCTGGTGGATGGCAGCGTCAACGGCAGCGTCACGCTGTTCAACGGCGATCTGGTGGCCGGGCCGGATGCCTTCGTGCGCGGCGAGTGTGTCTTGCTGAACGGCGAACTGGGCGGCGACAGCTTGCTGAGCAATTGCACGGCCGTCGAAAACCTGGAACTGCCGCCGTTCGCCATGCCGGAGATACCGGCGATTCCGGCCGTACCGGCTGTGCCGGAAATACCGGCGATTCCGGAAGTGCCGGCTGTGCCTGTCCCGGTGCAGCCGTCCATCCCTGACCGGGCCTATGACAGTGGCATGAGCACAGGGGCGCGGCTGCTGAGCGCCTTCGCCAGCACTATGCTGTTCAGCATCGTGGCCCTGCTGGTCGCGGCGGTCATGCCCAACCAGTTGCGGCAGATCGTGCGCACGGCGCGCGAGAAGCCGGTGGTCAGCGCCGGGGCGGGCGTGCTGACGGCCATCGCCGTGCCGTCGCTCATGATCCTGCTCATCCCGCTATCCATCTTGCTGACGCTCATCTGCATCGGCCTGCTGGGCTTCCCGATCATCATCCTGCTGGCGATTGGCCTCTTCGCCGGAATGCTGGTCGGCTGGGTAACGGTTGGGACGTGGCTGGGCGTGCGGCTGTTCGGCCATGGCAAGGATGAGCGCATTGTGCGGTCGGCCGTGCTGGGCACGGCGCTGATGACCTTCGTCATCGGCATGCTGGGCGTGCTCCCGTTCGTCTTCGGCGAGACGCTGCTGGCCTTCGTCATCGCCAACATCGGCCTGGGCGCGGTGGCCCTGACGCAGTTCGGCATGAAGCCCTACCCGCGCCGCCCGCAAGCCAGCGCGACGGGCAACGGCCCCGAGGGCGACAAGGTGGAGACGGTCCTGCTGACCCTCCCGCCCGAGGAAAAGACCGCTTAAAGAATCCACAGATTTCGCAGATTACACAGATTAGAATGCTAAAAACCGGGTTTCTTCTGAGAAACCCGGTTTTTGTTCATGTCGGCTCTGAAAAATCTGTGTCATCTGTGAAATCTGTGGATTCTCTTCTTAAATCACGGCCGGCGAGTTCGTCTTCCAGGGCGTCATACAATTGCCGGTAGGCCGCCAACCGGGCCTGCGCCGCGCGGCGGGCGGGGGGGGTGTGCATGCTGGCGACAGTCCTGGGCAGCCAGTCGTTGGCGCGGGCGCGATGGATGAGCCGCCCCAGTGTGTGCATCCGGTCGCCGGCCAGCGAGCCGCCCGTCCAGTGAAAGATGGCCGTCAGCCCGATCTTCGCCAGCTTATCGGCGTCCCACAGCACCTGCGACTCCAGCACCGTCAGCGGCTCCTCCCGCCACAGCCCCATGTGGTCGGCGATGGCCGCGGCCACGGCCTCGATCTTCTGCGGCGGGAAGTCGGTGGCCGGCAGGAAGCCGCGGGCGACGGCCGCCCCGGCGATGGGGTGGCGCTCGCCGTCGCTGTACTTGCATACGTCGTGCAGCCAGGCAGCGGCCTCGACCGTCTCGGCGTCCGCGCCGGTCAGCTCGGCCAGCCGCAGCGCCAACGTCACGACCGTTGTCACGTGCTCCCAGCGGTAGTTGAACGAGACGCGCTCCGTGCCGTACCGGCCGCGCAATTCGGCCAGCGTGGCCTCGTGCATGCGCTGCCGGACGGCCTCGCGCCATGGTATACTATGCGTGTCGGTCATCGTCGCTCCTCCGGCCCTTAGTCTACACCGGCGGAGCGGGCCGACCAAACGGAGGTGACCCCATGAGCCTCTCTCCCGCGCGGCGACGGCCGCTCCGCTTTATCCCGCTGCTGCTCTTGCCGGTCGTCCTGGCCCTGCTGGCCTGCGGCTCGCGGCCGACGGACGCCCAGGTAGAGAAGCAAAAAGGCTACTCCTACGCTACCTGGTGGCCGGGCAACTACAGCACGCCCGACGCCGATTTAGCCCTGGCCCGGCTGGCCGATACCGGCACGAACTGGCTCAGCCTCGTCGTCACCCAGTACCAGGACACCATTGACTCGACGACCATCGGCCCCACCGCCGGCACGCCGACCGACGCCGACGTCGTCCACGCCATCGCCGAGGCCCACCGGCTGGGGCTGAAGGTGATGCTGAAGCCCCATGTCGATCTCTGGAGCGACCCCGGCCGCTGGCGGGGGGAGATCGGCCAGAACTTCAACGCGGCGCAGTGGAACGCCTGGTTCGCGTCGTACCGGACGTTCATCAACCACTACGCGGCGCTGGCCGCGGCGCAGGGGGTGGAGCAGTTCGCCGTCGGCGTGGAACTGCGCGCGACGGAGGCCCAGGAGGCGCACTGGCGGACGACCATCGCCGGCGTCCGGGCGCGCTTCGACGGGCCGATCACCTACGCCGCCAACCACAGCGGCGACGAAACCTCGCTGACCTGGTGGGACGCGGTCGATTTCATCGGCGTCGATGCCTACTACCCGCTCTCGACGACCGATGACCCGACGCCCGCCCAACTGGCGGCGGCCTGGTCGCCCATCGTCGTTACGCTGGCCGATCTAGCCGCCGAGTGGCAGAAGCCCATCCTCTTCACCGAGATCGGCTACCGCAGCATCGACGGGGCCAACCGGCATCCGTGGGATTGGCAGATCGACGGCGCGGTGGACCTGGCCGAGCAGGCCGACCTGTACGAAGCGGCGCTGGCCGCCGTCTACGACCAACCCTGGTTCGCCGGGGCGTACTGGTGGAGTTGGGACGTTGACCCTTACCAGGGCGGGCCGTGCGACAAGAACTACACCATCTACGACAAGCCGGCCGAGGCCGTATTGCGACGCTGGTACGACGCGCCGTCGCGGACGATTGACCCGCCGCCCCCGGCTGGAGACGGCGCGACGCGCGACATCTACACCGACGCCCTGGCCGCCGGCTGGGAGAACTGGTCATGGGACGCGACGGTGAACTTCGCGGCGACCGATCAGGTGCACAGTGGGGCGTATAGCGCCTTGACCACCGTCACCCAGCCGTGGGGCGCGCTCTATCT
>NZ_JAYRVJ010000059.1:0-3699 GCF_041918635.1 Promineifilum sp. (SeqCode) | reverse complement strand
TCCGTCACGCCGATGGCCCCGCGCGTGTCCAGCACGTTGAACAGTTGCGAGCACTTCAGGTTGTAGTCGTGGGCCGGAGCGACGAGGCCGTGCTCCAGACAGCGGTACGCCTCGCGCTCATAGGTCTCGTAAATCATCTTCAGCGCGTCCACGTCGGCCACGTTGAAGTAGTACTGGCAGTGCTCGATCTCCGACTGGAGCAGCGCGTCGCCATAGCCCACGCCCGCGCCGTAGTCCATCTCCCAGACGCTATCCTTGCCTTGCAGCGCCAGGGCGATGCGGTCGAGGCCGTAGGTGATCTCGACCGAGACGGGGTCGAGGTCGACGCCGCCCGCCTGCTGGAAGTAGGTGAACTGGGTGATCTCCTGGCCGTCGAGCCACACCTCCCAGCCCAACCCCCACGCCCCCAGCGCCGGCGACTGCCAGTTGTCCTCGACAAAGCGGATGTCGTGCTCGCGCTGGCTGATGCCGATGGCCTCCAGGCTCTTCAGGTACAGCTCGATGGGGTCGCCCGGATCGGGCTTCAGGATGACCTGCAACTGGTAGTGCTGCTGCATGCGGTTGGGGTTGTCGCCGAAGCGGCCGTCGTCGGGCCGGATGCTCGGCTCAATGTAGGCCACGTTCCACGGCTCCGGGCCGAGGACGCGCAGGATGGTGGCCGGGTTCATCGTGCCCGCGCCGACCTGCACGTTGTAGGGCTGCCAGATGAGGCAGCCTTGCGCCTGCCAGTACTCCAGCAGGCGGAGGATCATTTGTTGGAAGTTAAGCGGCGTCTGCATAGGGTTCTCGTCGTCAACAGGGTAATGGATGGATTATAGCAGAAGAGGCTCACGCCAAGAACGCAAAGGATTCCAGGAACGCCAAGCTTCTCTTCTTTGCGTCCTTTGCTTCTTTGCGTTCTTGGCGTGAGCTTCTTCTATTCTTCCGGCTCCGCGGCGGCGAACAGTTCCGCCTCGCGCCGCAGCCGGTGCAGGAAATCCACCGACTTCAGGTTGCGCTCCAGAATGTGGGTCAGGTAGTCGTACATGATGCGCTCGATCTCGTGCAGCACGGCCGGGCGCAGGCGCAACTGGCTGACCGTGTCCCACGACCGCGTCTGGAGGTAGCGCATCACCTTGACCGCCACGGCCGAGATGGGCACGGCCCGCGGGTCGGCCCCTTCACAGCCGGGACAGAGCAGCCCGCCCAGGTCGGGGCTGAACAGCTGATCCTGCTCCTGGATCGGCTCGCCGCAGGACACGCAATTGAATAGCCGCGGCTGGAAGCCGGTCAGCGACAGCAGCCGCAACTCGTAGTAGCGCGCGGCCAGCAGCGGGTCGTCGCCGTCGGCCAGCGTGCCCAGCGTCGTCGCCACCAGCTCGTACACGTCGCGGTGCGGGTCGTCGTCCACGGTGAAGCGGTCGAGCAGCTCGATGGCGTAGGAGGCGTAGGTGGCGCGCACCAGGTCGTCGCGCAGCCGCGCGTAGGACTCGACCATCTCCGCCTGGGTGGCGATGTCCAGGTCGCGCCCCTCGGCAATGAGGAACTTGCTGCGCATGAACAGCTCGACGTGGCCCGTCTTGCGGCTCTGCGGCTTGCGCGCCCCCTTGGCGATGGCCCGAATCTTGCCCCGGTCGTGGCTGAACAGCGTCAGCAGCCGGTCGGCCTCGCCGAAGTCGCTGCGGCGGATGACGACAGCCTCGGTGCGGAAAGTGCGCTCGCGTGCCATGCGGACAAGTGTACCTGAGAACGCCGGAACCGGCAGGTTGGGGCGCGGCGGTCTAGACAGGCTTTACCAGATTCATCGTAAAGGCCGGAAAGCCGCCCAGCTTCTCGCCCACCTCGAACCCGGCTTCCCGCGCCAGGTCCTGAATAGCGCCCGGGGTCTGAAAATCGGGATCGGGCAGCACTTCCGTGATGGATAGGACACCGCCCGGTTTGAGCGCCCGGTATACTTCGCGCAGGGCAGCCGCCTTGTCAGGAATCTCGCCCAGCACGGTGACGAGAAAGGCGCGATCGAATGATTCTGGTTCGGTCTGTCCTTCACCCGCGCCGGCATGGAGCAGGCGGACGTTGGTGACGTTTTGCGCGTCTATCCGTTGCCGCACGCGCTCGAGCATGGACTCCTGAATGTCAAGCGCTACCACTTCGCCGGCCGGCCCAACTCGCCGCGCGGCCGGCAACGTGATGCGCCCCGGGCCGCAGCCAACATCCAGTACACGCATCCCTTCGGCCACGCCCGCGCGGTCGAGCAGCAATTCCGCCCCGGCCACCCGGCTCATGAACGGGTTTTCCAGTAGAAAACTGAGACTGGAGGGGCAGGGCAAATTGCGCTTTTGGCGGCGCCAGATCAGAAACCCTATCCCCGCCGCGGCCACAACGACCAGCGCGCCTCCACCTCGCCTGAGTGCTGACATAGGCTCCTCTCTTGTGATGCCCGCTGTTGGCATGCACGTTGTCCGTATGGTTCTCTTAAATGTCGAAACCATGGCCGAAGCGTGCGGTCCGCTTTGTCTTCAGCAGCTTCTACCTTACGCTTTGAGAACGGCGAGCGCTCCGCTCATGCCCGACGCCGTCGCTCCACCCAACTGGACGGGGGTGACGCGGTTCATCAGGTCGGCCGGGCCGATGGCGGCGACGCGGATGTAGTTGTCGGTGTAGCCCACCCAGCGCAGCCCCTCCGGCTCCGCGCCGACCGCCTGCTCCCACAACACCGGGCGCGTCGCCCCGTCATAGCGGGCGTGAAAGGCCGCGCCCAGCCGCTCGCCCAGGGCGATCAGCTGCCGGGCGCGCTCCTTCTTGACCGGCCCGGGAACCTGGCCGGGCAGTCGCGCGGCGGCCGTGCCGGGGCGCGGGCTGTAGGGGAAGACGTGCAGCCGGCCGAAGGCCAGTTCCGCCACGTAGGCCAGCGTCTCGGCGTGCTCCTCGTCCGTCTCGCCGGGGAAGCCGGCGATCAGGTCGGTGCTCAGGTTCAGGTCGGGGATGTGGGCGCGGGCCTCGTCGGCCAGGGCGCGGAAGCTGGCCTGGCTGGTGCGGCGGGCCATGCGGCGCAGCACCCGGTCGCTGCCCGACTGGAGCGGCAGGTGCAGGTGGGGCAGCAGGCGCGGGTTCTCCCACAGCCGGAAGAAATTGGGGGCGACATCCCACGGCTCCAGCGACGACAGGCGCAACCGGGGCACGTCGGTGTCGGCCAGCAGCGCCGCCGTCAGTTCGGCCAGCCCGGCCGGCCGGCCCAGGTCGCGGCCGTAGCTGCCCAGGTGGACGCCGGTCAGCACCACCTCGCGGTAGCCGGCGGCCGCGAACGCCTGCACCTCGGCCACCACGTCCCCCAGCCGGCGGCTGCGCCCCGCGCCGCGGGCGATGGTCGTCACGCAGAAGGTGCAGCGGTTGTCGCAGCCGTCCTGCACCTTGATGAAGCCGCGCGTCCGGCCCATGCTGCCGGCGGCCGTCTCGCGGCTGAGCGGCTCGCGGTCAAAGAGCGGCCGGTCGGCCGGCAGGGCCGGGTCGAGCAGCAGCGGGATGCGCTCCTTGTCAGCGTTGCCCACCACACGGCCCACGCCGGGCAGCGCGGCCAGCTCATCCGGGGCGATGGCGGCGTAGCAGCCGGTCAGGACGATCTCGGCCTCTCCGTTGGCGCGGGCGAAGCGGCGGGTCAGGTTGCGGGCGTCGCGGGCCGCCTCGGCCGTGACGGCGCAGGTGTTGAGGATGACCGTGTCCGCC
>NZ_JAYRVJ010000058.1:0-4894 GCF_041918635.1 Promineifilum sp. (SeqCode) | reverse complement strand
TCGAGAGGATGCGCTCCTGCGCCTCCATCTCGAAAGCCGCCACCTCTCCATCCGCAAGCGCCCCGCTCCGGTTGAGGACGCGGGTCAACCATTCCGCGGTGACTTGATCGGGATGGGTTAGAACCTCATCGTTCATCTCTTTAATCCGCGTAATCGGCGAAATCTGCGGATTCTTTCTCTTCCTTCTTCATCGAGTAGACCCAAAACGGCCCATGCTCATCGGTGCACTCCTTCTCGAAGGTCATACCGATGGCCGTGGCGACGCCGATGGAGGCCGCGTTCTCCGGGTCGATCATACAGATCAGACGCGACAGGCCCAGCCGCTCGAAGGCGTAGTCGCGGATGCCCCTCGCCGCCTCCGCGCCCAGCCCTTGCCGCCAGTACGCTTTGTCGATCATGTAGGCGATCTCGACCTCGTCCTGCCCGTCAATCGTCCAGGGCAGCAGGCCGCAGCGGCCGATGAACGCGCCGCTCTCCTTAAGAATGGTCGCCCACAGGCCCAACTCCGGGTGACGCGGGTGGCCGTTGAAGAACCACTCCAACTCCTCCTTCGTCTCCTCGTAGGTCAGCGTGCGGTCGGGCAACGCGCCTTCGATGGGGAAATAGCGGCGCATCTCCGGGTCGCGGTAGAGGGCATAGAGCGCGTCGAGGTCGTCGGGGACGAGGCGGCGGAGGAGGAGGCGGTTGGTTTCAAGAATGATCATAGTTGACTCAGGTTTTTGTCGGACATGGAAGGATTATCCACAGATTTCGCGGATAGGGCACACCCCGGCGAGATGGGCATCTCCATCGCCGCCACGCTTCAGAACGGGGGCCACACCGTCTTCTGGGCCTCCGAGGGGCGCGGCCCGCAGACCCGCGCCCGCGCTGAGCAATATGCGCTCCACGACGCGCTGACGCTGGCACACCTTTGCGAACGCTGTTCGGTCATTGTCAGCGTCTGCCCCCCACACGCGGCCGAAACGGTAGCCGCCGACGTGCTCTCGCATCACTTCGACGGCATCTACCTCGACGCCAACGCTATCTCGCCCCAACGCGCCCGACGCATGGCCCACGCCTTCGCGGCCGCCGGCGCAACCTTCGTGGACAGCGGCATCATCGGCGGGCCGGCCTGGTCGCCGCACAGCACGTGGCTCTACCTGTCGGGCGCGGCAGCCGAGGACGCGGCGGGTTGTTTCGCCGCCGGGCCGCTGGAAGTCGTGGTGCTGGGAGAGTCGGCGGGCCAGGCGTCGGCGCTCAAGATGTGTTACGCCGCCTACACCAAGGGGACGACCGCCCTGCTCGCTGCCAGCCTGGCCGCGGCCGAGGCGTTGGGCGTCCGGCCGGCGCTGGAGGGGCAGTGGTCGCGCGAAGGTTCGGACCTGGCCGAAGGCGCGGCGCAACGAGTCCGGCGGGTCACGCGCAAGGCGTGGCGATTTGCCGGGGAGATGGACGAGATCGCCGACACGCTGGGCGAGGCCGGCGCGCCCGAGGGGTTCCACCGCGCGGCGGGCGACGTTTACCGGCGGATGACCGACTTCAAAGACCGGCCCGAATTGCCGCCGCTGGAGGATGTGCTGGCGGCGCTTCTGATTGAAGACCTGACAGGTGGGCGGCCATAGGTACTCCGGCCGGAATGAACCCTGTGGCCGCCCACCTGTCAGGTCTGAGTGCTGTTGACACCCATCTCTCTCCCTGCTACACTACCCTCATGTTCAACGTTCTCTTCAAGCACGTAGGTTTCGCCGCCGCCGGCCAGACCCTCAGTCTGGTCGGAGACGTTGCTTGACGCGAACACAACCCTAGCGAATCGGCAACCGCCAGACTGAGTCATCGGTCTGGCGGTTTTTTGTTTGGAGGCGAGTGATGGAAACCAACGTGCGGCTGGCTTGCAGGGGAGCAGGGGCGCAGGGGTGCAGGGGTGAAAGTGCTGTCAAGTGTGACATTTCTTTCACCCCCGCTCCCCCGCCCCCCTGCTCCCCCGCGCCCACATCAATCGGCATTCATTATCCAATCTGCTAGAATTCGCCCGGAGCAATTATGAGACCGACAACCAGCAATGAAATCCGCCAGGCTTTCCTGGATTATTTTAACGAGTTGAAGCACGAGATCGTCCCCAGCGCGCCGCTGCCGCAGAAGGACAACCCGACACTGCTGTTCACCAACGCCGGCATGAACCAGTTTGTGGACGTCTTCCTGGGCAAAGAGAAGCGCCCCTACAAGCGCGCCACGACCGCCCAGAAAGTGATGCGCGTCCAGGGCAAACAGAACGACCTGGAGAACGTCGGCCCCTCGGCCCGCCACCACACCTTCTTCGAGATGCTCGGCAACTTCTCCTTCGGCGACTACTTCAAGCGCGAGGCCATCGACTACGCCTGGACGTTCCTGACCGGCGTCATGGGCCTGGAGCCGGAGCGCCTCTTCGCTACCGTCTACACTGATGACGACGACGCGGCCGGCCTCTGGCAGCGCTACCTGCCCGCCGAGCGCATCCTCCGCTTCGGCAAGGAAGACAACTTCTGGGAGATGGGCGACATCGGCCCCTGCGGCCCGTGTTCGGAGATTCACTACTACTCCGGCGACATGGCCGGCATCACCCCCGCCGGCGTCAACAACGACGACTACCCCGGCTACGTCGAGGTCTGGAATCTGGTCTTCATGCAATTCGAGCGCCTCAAGGATGGCTCGCTTGTACCCCTGCCCCACCCGTCGGTGGATACCGGCATGGGCATGGAGCGGCTGGTGCGCGTCATCCAGGGCGTGGATAGCAACTACGAGACCGACCTCTTCACCCCGGCGCTGGCCCGCGTCCAGGAGCTGCTGGGCGACAGCGACGAGCAGCGCCAGACGCAATACGTCGGCTACCGCGTCATCGCCGACCACGGCCGGGCGGCGACCTTCCTCATCGCCGACGGCGTCCAGCCGGGCAACACCGGCGCGGCCTACGTCCTGCGCATGATCATCCGCCGCGCGGCCCGCTTCGGCCGCAAGATCGGCTTCCACCAGCCCTTCCTCGGCCAGGTGGCCCAGGTCTACATTGACCAGATGGGCGACGCCTACCCCGAGTTGCGCCTGCGCCGCGAACTCATCCTCTACACCCTGGAACGCGAGGAGACGCGCTTCAATCGCACCCTCGACAGCGGCCTGCTGCAACTCGATCGCATCCTCGATGACCTGCACCACCGCGGCGAGACGGTCGTGCCCGGCGACGTGGCCTTCGCCCTCTACGCCACCCACGGCCTGCCGCTGGAACTGACCCGCGACGAGGCGCTGGAACAGCACGGCATGACCGTGGACGAGGCCGGCTACACCGCGGCCCGCGAACAGCACGCTCTGGCCAGCGGCAGCGGCGCGTTCGCCAACTACGTCGTCGGCCAGAGCGTCTACGGCGACATGCTCCATTCACTGGTCAACACCGGCCAATTGGACGAGAGCGGTGTGGACTACGACCCCTACACCGGCGCGGCGCTGGAATCGACTATCCTGGGCCTGATCAGTGACGGCCAGCCGGTCGAAGTGGCCCGCGCCGGCCAGAAGGTCGAGGTCGTCACCGCGGCCACGCCGTTCTACGTCGAGTCGGGCGGCGAGGTCAGCGACACCGGCCACATTCGCAACACCTTCGGCGGCGAGGTCGCCGTGCGCGACGTGCGCCGGCCCGTGCCGGGGCTGATCGTTCACGGCGGCGAAATCGCCGGCGGCGAACTCAAGGTCGGGCAGGTTGTACATCTGGAAGTCGACCGCGAACGGCGGGCCGACATCCGCCGCAACCACACCGCCACCCACCTGCTGCACCGCGAACTGCGCGCCCACCTGGGCAACCACGTCGTCCAGGCCGGCTCGCTGGTCGCGCCGGACCGGCTGCGCTTCGACTTCACCCACGACCAGCCGGTGGGGCGCGACATGCTCCAGCGCATCGAGGCGGCCATCAACGAGGCCGTTCTGGCCAACTACCCGGTCACCGTGGCCTACAGCGGCCAGCGAGAAGCGATTGAGCGGGGCGCGATGGCCCTCTTCGGCGAGAAGTACGGCGACATCGTACGCACCATCACCGTGGGCGGCCAGAACGACCAGGCGCCCTACAGCTTCGAGCTATGCGGCGGCCTGCACGTGGGCGAGACGGGCGAGATCGGCATGTTCCACTTCGTCGGCGAGAGCGCTGTCGCTGCCGGCGTCCGCCGCGTCGAGGCGGTCACCGGCCACGGCGCGTATGACTTCCTCGGCGAGCGGCTGCAACTGCTCGACCGGCTGGCGGCGCGCCTCAACGCCCCGGTGACCGAGTTGGAGTCGCGGCTGGAGGCGCTGCTGGAGCACGACCGCAGCCAGGAGCGGGAGTTGGACAGCGCTAACCGCCAGTTGGCGCGCAGCGCGTTCGAGGTGCTGCTCGGCGGCGTCATGGAGATCAGGGGCGCGCGCGTCCTGGCCGCCCAGGTGGACGTGCCCAACGCCGAGCGGCTGCGCGAGATGGCCGACTGGTTCCGCGACCGGGTCAGCTCCGGCGTGGCCGTCCTGGGCGCGGTCAAGGACGGCAAGCCCATCATCGTGGCCGCGGTGACGCCCGACCTGATCGCCCGCGGCGTGAAGGCCGGCGACCTGGTGCGCGAAGTGGCCAAGATCGTGGGCGGCGGCGGCGGCGGCCGGCCCGACATGGCCCAGGCCGGTGGGCGCGACCCGGAGAAGCTGGCCGATGCCCTGGCCGCCGTCCGCGCCCATATCGAGGCCGCGCTGCAAGAATAAGACATCCGCAGATTACGCAGATTTCAGAAACGTTTCTGAGATCTGCGTAATCTGCGAATTATCCCTCTTCATGCACATCATTGAGTTGGACCCGGCCGAGACGTTCTACTCCCTGCGCGACCGCATCCTGCGCGGCGAGCGCGGGCGTATCGTCCTCGTCCTGCCGCCACGGGGCGACGCC
>NZ_JAYRVJ010000057.1:0-3497 GCF_041918635.1 Promineifilum sp. (SeqCode) | reverse complement strand
GGGCTGACACGACCCCGGGGCCAGACACGCCCCCTCCGGCCCACCCGCCGTCTAGGGCAGACACACCCCGGGGGGCACACCCGCCGGTCTGCCCCTCCGTTTTGGGGGGGTAAGTGACAACCGCGGTGGACACTTCCCCCACCTTGTTCACCCCTACGCCCTTGCGCCCCCGCTCCCCTGCGCCCCGCTCCCCTGCACGCAAGATAAGAATCCTGCGCCACGACGATCCAGAGAAAACATACCGTTTTGTGGCGTTATTCGCTCCTGGCGCGATCTATACTGACTATATCGAGTCGCCAGACTTCTGAGGTTTGCCAGCGATTCCTATCGCCAACCTCGGAGGTCTGGGAAGGAGCCACATCATGTACCGCAAGATGCTGTTGCTGACTGTTCTGCTGGCGGGGCTGGCGCTGTTGACGGGCGTCACTGCCGCCGCGCCGGCCGCGCCCGAGGCGACCGGCAACTTTCTCATCAACGAGCCGAATGAGGGCGTGCAAGCCTTTACGAAAACGGCCGTGGCCCCCGATGGCAGCTTTGTTGTCACCTGGGAACTGAATGACGACATCGTCGCCCGGCGCTTCAACGCCGCCGGCGCGCCGCTCGGCCCGGCGTTCGCCGTCCATACCCCGTCTCTGGCGGAAGAGGGCTATCCTGCCATCGGCATGGACGCCGCCGGCAACTTCATCATTGTCTACGCCCGCGGGCCGATGTACAGGGTTGACCGCGGCATCTTCGGCCAGCGCTTCAACGCCGCTGGCGCGCCGGTGGGGGGCGAGTTCCCAGTAGACACGCACGAGTTCGCCGACTATCAGCAACCGGCCATCGCCGTCGGCGCGGCGGGCGACTTCGTGGTCGTCTGGCAGGCCGTGCCCTATTCGGACCCGCAGATCTATTTCTACGATCTGCGCGTGCGGCGCTTCAATGCCGCCGCGCAGCCGCTCGGCTTGGAGCAATACGTCGCCGAGCAATTGGCGCCGGCGCAGAGTGGCGCGGAAGTGGCCCGCGACGCGGCCGGCAACTTCGTGGTCGCCTGGACCAGCTACGCCGGCCCGGATGGCAACGGCCAGGAAGCCATGATGCGCCGCTTCGCGGCCAATGGCGCGCCCCTGGGCGGCGACGTGGTCTTGAATGCGACGCTGGCCGGCGACCAGTCCGGCCCGCAGTTGGTCATGCGCCCGGCCGGCGACTTCCTGGTCGCCTGGATCGATGAGGATGCCTCGGGGCGCATCACCCTGCTGGCCCGCCCCTACACCGCCGCGGGCGCGCCGGCCGGCCCCGCCTACCCGTTCGACGTGATGTACGATACCTTCTGGCAGATGCTCGACCTGGCGCGCGCCGGCAACCGGTACATCGCGATCTGGAACCTCCTCACCTACCATACCGGCGACCTGTTGCACCCGTCGCCCGTGGTGGGGCGCTTCCTGACGCCGGCCGGCCCGGACGGCGGCTACTTCCCCATCGCCCAGTGCCGCGACGGCAACTGGCCGGCGGTGGCCTCCAACGGTACGACCTGGGTGACGACCTGGTCGGGTTACATCGACCCGGCCTGCCTGCCCGGCAGTTCCGGCCACCAGGCGGTGGGCCAGATCAACCGGCCCACTCTGCCCGGCCCGCGCTTCGTCAGCGTGACAGCCGCCGGCAAGATCGGCAACCTGGCGGTCGCCAGGGGGGACATCGTCAGCTACAACCCCGTCCACAACGTGTGGGAGATGGTGTTTGACGCTTCCGACCTGAACCTGCGCGGCAACCTGACCGCCTTCGACATCATGGATGACGACTCGCTGCTGCTGGTCTACGACGCCGTGGCCCGGCGCGTGCCCGACATCGGCGAAGTCCGGCCCCAGCAGATCATCCGCTTCCAGCCGCAGGCCGGTGGGCTGGGCGCTGACACGGCCGGCACGCTGACCGTCTATCTGGATGGCCGGCAGGTGGGGCTGACGACGCTGGCCGAGCGCATCGACGCGCTGGACGCGCTGCCCAATGGCGACCTGCTTATCAGCACCTACGGCAGTGTGGCCGTGCCGGGCGTCAGCGGCCTCGATGAAGATATCCTCCGCTTCCACCCGACGCGCCTGGGCGACTTTCCGACCGGGACGTGGTCGATGGAGTTCGACGGTTCGGCCGCCGGGGTGGTGGCCGACTTGAATGGCCTGTCTGTTGACGACGGCGCGGGCCACCGCTACGTGACGTTCCAGACGGCGGTGAATCTGGCCGGCGGGCGCGTCCTGCCGGGTACGATCCTGCGCTGCGCGCCGCAGGGCGCGGGCTGCAATTGGAGCGTCTTCCGCGACCTGCGGGCCGATGGCCTGCCGGCGAAGATGATGGTGGATGGGTTGGAAGTATTGTGGCCGTAGGGGTAGACCTGCGTGTCTGCCCGCGCCAGACCTCAGAGGTTTGCCGCAAATCTCTGAGGTCTTGGCCCTCGGGCGCACACGCAGGTGCGCCCCTACCACCGGATGAAGGAGAGCCATGAATCGCAAGCACCTGCTCCTAATCGTCGCCCTGACCGCGCTGCTGGCGCTGGTGGGGGGCAACGCGGCTGCCGCGCCCGACGCCGCGGAATCGGAACCGAACGACACCCTGGCCACGGCCGACCCGTTGACCATCGGCGACGTCATGAGCGGGCAACTGCTCACTGAGACCGACATCGATTACTTCAAATTCAGCGCGCCGGCGGGCAAGGTGCTGAACGCCATCACCTGCGGCGAACCGGATAGTGTCTTCGAATCCGCCCGGCTGCGGCTCCATAACGCGGCCGGGACAATCATCGCCGGCGACTATGAAGAGTATCTCGAGGTCATCACCCTGCCAGGGGCCGGCGACTACTACCTGAGCCTGGACAACGGCGAATATTACTTCGACAACCGCGACTACGCGCTGACGACGTGGTACAGGACGGGGCCTTACGAGCCGAACGACACGCGGGAGACGGGCACACCCGTCACCTACGGCGTGATCAATGCCGCCATGGATGACCGCGTAGACCGGGATCACTACCGGCTCCAGGCCCAAGCCGGCGACGTGCTCGACCTGACCCTGGCCGCCGACGTGGCGTACGGCGATAGGATGGGGGTCATGGTGAACGCGGTCGGGACGGAGCGTTACCTGGGCAACCTGGAACTGTATGGCGCCGAGGGAACCGATAGCGTCCACGGTGAGTTCGTCGTGCCGTTCGACGGGGCGTACGACATCTTCGTCGGTGAGACCCGTTACAATACCGAGCCGCCCTGCACCGAGAAGGGCGCGCCCACGCCCTACACGGTGACGCTGGCGCGGCGCAGCCTGTACGTGACGGCGGCCACGGCCGGCAACGCCGGCGGCATGGCCTTCACGCCGTCGGACCTGATGGTGCGCGACGCCGCCGGCCAGTGGCGGATGGCTTTTGACGGCTCCGACGTGGGCATCGTCAAGCCGCTGCAGGCGGCCGAGTGGACGAATGACGGCGCGCTGCTGCTGGCGTTGAGCGCGCCGCAGAACGTGCCGGGCGTGGGCCAGGT
>NZ_JAYRVJ010000056.1:0-5178 GCF_041918635.1 Promineifilum sp. (SeqCode) | reverse complement strand
GGGGAGTGACGCCGGCTGGGTCTTCGTCGTCGATGCCACAACGCGCCAGGGGGTCTGGTGGACGTGGGCGGGGGAGCCACTCACGCCACTACAGGGCATCCCACTCGACCGGCCGCTGGTCGCGCAGGGGCAGGCGCTCCTGCGCCAGGCGTTGCGCGGCTCGCTAGGTGCATTACTTTTACTGGCTACCGGATGGGTGATTGGGCGGCTGTTAGCAGCGGACCAGGAGCGTGGCGGTTTTCAAGCATCCTGGAATAAGTTTGGTGATGGCGCACATTTGGTTATACGAAGACGTGCTTTCCCCGCCCGCCTTATCCTGGTAGGGCTGACGCTCGTAAGCTTTGGCTTGGCGCTTCACGTGGCCCTCAATGTGCTCGAGGGCGTGCCCCACGTGCAGGACTCGGTCACCTACCTCTTCCAGGCGCAGACGATGGCCGGTGGGGCGCTCGCCGCCCCCGCTCCGCCGCTGGCGGAAGCGGGCAGCACCACCCACTTCGCGCAGGAGTTCTTGCTGGTGCGCGACGGTCGCTGGTTCGGCAAATACCCGCCCGGCTATCCCGCGCTGCTGGCGCTTGGCGTGCGGGCCGGCGCGCCCTGGTTGGTCAACCCCCTGCTGGCCGTGCTGACCATACCGCTGGTGTATGTATTGGCCCAGCTTGCTTATACGAAAAACGAAGGGCGTCGCGCCGCGCCTTTCCTCGCCGCGCTGCTGCTCGCCATCTCCCCCTTCTTCCTGCTCATGTCCGGCAGCCTGATGATCCATGCCGCCGAACTGTTCTGGACGCTCCTCTTCATGGTCGCGTGGGTCAAGGGGCTGGCCCGACGACAGCCGGCGAACGATAAACAACAGGCGAGCGTAACGCGAGGACTGCAAGCCGCTGGCTATAGGAAATCGCCAGCCGGTGGTCAGAGCGTGGCGAGCAGTCGGTGGGTAGCTCCGGGCAGCCGACCAGCGCTGGCCTGGAGCATTGTGGCTGGTGCGGCCCTGGGCATGCTCTTTCTCACCCGCCAGTTCACCGCCGCGACGGTCGGCCTCTCCTTCGGCATGGGCTGGTACATCCTGACATTCCGCAATAACCGCGCCACCCAGCAACCGCTTGCAGGGGCTTACCCACCAACCACCAACGGCGCGAATGCCCCCTCGCTGCCCCGCTCGCCCGCTCCCCTGCTCTTCCTCGCCACCCTTCTGCCCTTCCTGCTGGCCCTCCCCCTCTACCAGGCGGCCCTGACGGGCGACGCGCGCACCGACCCGCGCCTGCTCTACTGGCCCTACGACCGCGTCGGCTTTGGCCCAACGGTCGGCGAGCCGGAGAACGTCTTTACCCTGACCGTGACCGAGCCGCCGGCTGTCGTCTGGCGGATGGACTCGTCGCAGCCGCCACGCGGCCACACCCCCTCGCGCGGACTCTACAACCTGGGGCGCAATCTGACGGCGCTGGAGGACGATCTGTTCGGCTGGCCGGCGCTTCTCACGCTGGGCTTTCTATGGCTGGCTTTGCTGCTGCGGCGGCCGGCGGCCGGCGATTGGGTGCTGCTGCTGGTCGCGCTGGCCGTGGCCGGCGGCTACGTCGCCTATTGGGGCGCGGGCATCGCCTATGGCCCGCGCTACTTCTACGCGGCGCTGCCGGCGCTGGTCATCCTGTCGGCGCGGGGTATCTCAGCGCTGGCCGAGGTTGGCGGGCGGCGGCCGGCGGTCTTCTTGCTGCTGGCCCTCCTGGCTTACAACTTTTTCCACCTGCCCGGCCGGTTCGAGGCCTATCGCGGCTATAACTTCATCAGCGCCGCGCCGCGGGCGGCGGTGGAGGCAGCCGTCGAGCGGCCGGCGCTGGTCTTCGTGACCGCCAGTGACGTCGATTGGTGGGAGTACGGCGCGTTCTTCAGCGGCAACACGCCGTGGCTGGATGGGCCGGTGGTCTATGCCCGCGATCGAGGGCCGGCCGAGAACGCGCGGCTGCAAGCCTACTTCCCCGATCGAGCGGCATACCTTTGGCGAGATGGGCAACTAACGGCGTTCTCGCCATAGAGATGTGCCCGTTCGTAGTCAGGCAATTCATTGCCGTTCTTCGGCCCTATGCAATGTTGAGTCTTAAGAAATGGCTACGGCTACCCACGGACGATACGGAGTAAGAACGGATTCAATCCTTCACTCCATATCATCAATCCGTCTTCTTCCGTCCGTATCCGTAGCCATTTCTTAAAGCTCAACATTGCCTGAATACGAGCGGACAGCAGTCCGCTGCGCAAGGTAGTACAACCCCGCCGCGGCCAACCCCACCACCGGCGCAAACAAGAGCGTGGTCAACCCACCGGTCAGCGTGCTGCTGTCGGCGATCCGGCCGACCACCCACGCCCCCAGCCCCGCCGGCAGCCACCCTAGCCCCATGACCAGCGCCGAAGCGAAGCCGACGCTCTGCGGCCACGCCTCCTGGGCCATGACGATGGTGACGGGGAACGAGGCGCCGATCATCAACCCGATCAGCACCACCGCCCCCATCTGCGGCGCGCCGCTCAGCCGCAGCATCAGCCACTGGCCGCCGGCCATCAGCGCCAGACTGCTCACGATGACGGGCAGCCGACCGAAGCGATCCGACAGCGCCCCACCGAAGAGGCTGCCGATGCTGACGGCGACCATGAACAGCGCCAGGGCCGCGCCGGCCACGGCCAGCGATTGGCCGTTGGTGCGCAGCCACTCCGGCAGGTAGGTCGCCAGGGCTTGCTGGAAGTAGCTGCGCGCGCCAACCACGGCGATGATCGCCGCCAGCGCGACCAGCGAGCCGGCGCGGCCCGCCCCGCTGACCGTCTGCGCGGCGCGCGGCCGGGGGGCGACCGACCGCAGTTGGCGAGCCAGTAGTAAGCCGGTGAGCAGCGACACGGGGATGAGGACAGCCGTGGCTCCCAACCCGCCGCCCAGCCCCAGCGCCAGGCCGACCAGCGCCGGGCTGACCGCCGCGCCCAGGTTGCCGCCCACGGCGAAGAGCGACATCGCCCGGCCGCGGTTGGCGGCCTCGGTCTGGGCCGACAGCGCGGCGGCCGGCGGGTGGAAGGCCGCCGAGCCGACCGCAGCCAGCACCAGCAAGCCGATCAGCCACCCATAGGTTGGCATGAAGCCGACCAGCCCCATCATGACGCCGCCCCAGACCAGGCCGCCGATGGCGATGGGCCGCGGATCGCCCCGGTCGCTGAGCCAGCCGAAGAGGGGCTGGGTGATCGTTCCGGTGATAGTCATCAGCAGAGCTGCCGCGCCGATCTGGCTGTAGCTGAGACCGAGCCTGGGGATGAGCAAGACGTAGGTGACGGGCAGGAAGTTGAAGCTTGCCTCCAGGATGAGGTGGGCCAGCGACAGGAGCGGGGCCAGGCCGCTCAGCCACGGCAAAAGGCCGGCGTGGAGCCGGCCGCGGATGGTTAGCGCGTAGGTAGGGTTGTCGTGCATATCGGGCCGAATCATATCACATCTAGCCCCTGTAGCGCAGCCTGTTAGGCTGCGCTACATCTCATTGGAGATGTACGGGCTTCTTGTTAGACTTCTTTTTGAGGGAGGCCGGTAAGAGAGACACAGGGAACCGATGTCTGCATCGGCCACCGAGTTTCACAGAGAGAGCGTTATGCACGAGATCGTCTGGCAATACGATGAGACTACGCCCCACCCCGAGGTCGAGCCGGACGGCCCGACCGAGGCGCGCCGCCTGCTGATGGAGGGCAACCACGCGTTTGCCCACTTCTTCGACGAAGCGCCCGGCCCCGGCGGCCTGCTGCGCCACGTGATCCCCGTTTCGCGCCACGACCTGGGGCTGGGCGACCGGCCGGGTGAAGCGCCGCGCCAGGAGCCGTTCGCCGCCGTTCTCGGTTGCGCCGATGCCCGCGTGCCGATCGAACTCATCTTCGGGCGGCAGGCCAACGATCTCTTCATTGTTCGCGTGGCCGGCAATGTGCTGGGGAGCGAGTGCCTGGGCAGCGTCGACTACGCCGTCAACCACATCGGTACGGTCAAGCTGCTGGCTGTGCTGGGCCATACCGGCTGTGGCGCGGTCACGGCCGCGGTGGATGCCTACCTGACCCCGGCCGCTTACCTCGACGTGGCCACCAACTTCCCACTGCAATCCATCGTCAGCGCGCTGATGGCAGCGGTGCGCGGCGCAGCCCACGCCCTGAACATCGTGTACGGCAAGCAGTCGGCCGAGCTGCCCGGCTACCGGCGGGCGCTCATCGACCTGGCGGTCATCGTCAACGCCGCGCTCGACGCGTCCGTGCTGGCCCACACCTACCGCGACACCCCACAACGCCGGTTAGAGGTCACCTTTGGGATCTATGACCTGGTGCAGCGCGTCGTTGGCCTGCCCGCGCCGGACGCGGGTTGGGCCGCTGGTCTGGCCGATCCGCCGGCCGACCGGGACGAACTGGCGGCCTTCGGCCGCCGCATGGCCGCCAGCAGCTACGTCCGCGGTCTTTTGCATGCGCCACAATAGTCGAGCGACTGCGAAGCTCCCGGCCAACCAACCGACGCTCAGCAACCTGGATCGCCGCCGTCCCGGCGGTAGGTGGCCGACCGAAGAGCCGGCAGGACGCTGGCGATCCCTGCACCCTGATGTCGCGGCTACTCAGCTCATCGCCGCGCGCAGGGCGGTCACAGCCGCCGCCTCAATGTCGTGCAGGCGCAGCACGTGCCCGGCGATGCGCTCGCGGAAGGCCGTGACACCCGCGGCGTCGAGCGGGAAGTCGACCGCCGCGGCGCGGATGGCCGCCAGGCGCGCATCGATGTCGCGCAGGGCGACCGTAGCGGCGTCCCCCTCGTCCATGAAGAGCGCGTGGCGGCGCAGCAGCCGTTCGCGTGTCTCGCGCAGCGGCTCCACCTCGTCCGGCAACAGCGCCTGGCCCAGCGCGTTCCAGGCGACGGCCGCTTCACGAAACCCGGCCGCCGCTTCCCCCAGCGCGGGCCGGTTCAGGGTGATCGCCGCCTCATCCAGAAAGTCGGCGTACAAGTCGCGCTCCGCGTTGCCGTCCTTGCCGAAGGTGGCGATGTCGTTGAAGGCCCACGTCAATGTGGTAGTCGGCTAGAATCGGCATCTCGCTTACTCCTTGCGCGTTTGTCTCTGAACATTATACGCAGCGCGGCGCGCGGTGGGAAAAGGAGAGACATAGGATACCGGCGCCTTTTAGACCTGACAGGTGGGCGGCCACAAG
>NZ_JAYRVJ010000055.1:0-2979 GCF_041918635.1 Promineifilum sp. (SeqCode) | reverse complement strand
GCCCGTTGACCCGGTGCAGACGCCCGTCTATGCCGCCTTCGCCGTGCTGGGCGGACTGGCCCTGGCCCTCTTCCTGCGCGCCCTCTCTGGGGCCGATGAGAGGCGGCCGGCGCTGGCGGTTTGAAAGAAGAAGAGCTCACGCAAAGCGCGCCAAGAAGCAAAGGACGCAAAGAAGAGATTTTTCTTTGCGTCCTTTGCTTCTTGGCGCGCTTTGCGTGAGCCTCTTCTTCTTTCAAACCGCCAGCGCCGGCCGCCTCTCATCGGCCCCAGAGAGGGCGCGCAGGAAGAGGGCCAGGGCCAGTCCGCCCAGCACGGCGAAGGCGGCATAGACGGGCGTCTGCACCGGGTCAACGGGCGTGCCGAAGGCGGCGCGGGCCCAGAAGGTCGCCAGCGCCAGCGACACGCCCATCGTCGTCATCTTGGCCAGCAGCAACCCGGCGAAGAGGAAGCCCCACGTCTGCCGCCGCCAGACGAGCACGGCTGTCAGCAGGCAGGCGGGGATGACAAACGACAGGTCGATGACCAGGACGGAGTTGATGGCCGCCGGCGCGCCGGCGGCCACGCCCTGAAGCACGAACATGACCCAAACGGGGATGAGCGGCAGCGGAATCGCCAGCACGACGGCCATGAAACGAGCCGGCGCGCGCTCGCCGACGCGGGCGCGGAAGGCGGCCGGATCGAGGCGGGTCAGCAGGCCGATGAGGCTGTAGACCGACAGGCCCAGGATGGCGATGTAGAGCGGGAAGAGCGCAGTATAAACGGCGTCGAAGGTGTATAGCAGATAGCCGTAGATGAGGTAGCCCAGGCAGCCGCCCCAGACGGCGACGGCCCGCGCCGAACCGCGCCGAGCGGCCGGCGCGACGATGAGCAGCAACGCCCCGGCGACCAGGGCGATAACGTCTTGCGCCCACGCGCCGGTCAGCAGGCCGCCGGTCAACGGGTAGAAGTTGGGCGCGAACAGCCCGGCCGCGGCGGCGACGAGCGCCCCCAGTCCGGCCAGCACGGACAGGATGGCGAACGGTTTGATGGATGAACGAAAGAGCATGAGTGACCTCCCGCGTGACCCGACCGGCCACGCCGCGTGATGATGGGCATACGATAGCGCATGGGGCGGGGAGTGTCCTCTATCAAAAGGTGTGGTTTTAGTGATGCGCGCTAATCCTGGAGCGCCGCCGTCTCCGCGGCCGGCGGCAGCAGGCCAAGAGCCGGCGGATCGGTTATAAACCTGCCCAATCCGCCAAATCTGCGGATAATTAATAGCCAGTGGTAGGGGCGGGTTTGAAACCCGCCCGTACAGGGCCGGCGGTCTCCCCTGCACCCCCGCCCCCCTGCACCCCTGCGCTGCAAAAGGAGTACCTCATGCACTACAAACTACTGGGCCATTCCGGCCTCCGCGTCTCCGAACTCTGCCTGGGCACGATGACCTTCGGCGAGGATTGGGGCTGGGGGGCGTCGCGCGAGGCCAGCCGCGAGATGTTCGACGCCTTCGCCGCCGCCGGCGGCAACTTCATCGACACCTCCAGCAACTACACCAACGGCACGGCCGAGCGCTTCACCGGCGAGTTCGTCAGCGCCGACCGCGACTACTGGGTCATCGCCACCAAGTACACCCTGCGCCGGCCGGGCAGCAACCCCGACGACCTGAACGCCGGCGGCAACGCCCGCAAGAACCTGCGCCGCACGGTGCAGCAGTCGCTGGCCCGGCTGGGAACCGACCACATCGACCTGCTCTACCTGCACATGTGGGACTACAGTACGCCGGTCGAGGAGGTGCTGCGCGGGCTGGACGATCTGGTGCGGGCGGGGCTGGTGCTCTACGTGGGCATCAGCGACACGCCGGCCTGGGTCGTCAGCCGGGCGCAGGCCATCGCCGAGTTGCGCGGCTGGTCGTCGTTCGTCGCCTACCAGGGGGCGTACAACCTGGTCGACCGGGGCATCGAGGCCGACGTGCTGCCGATGACGCACGCGCTGGGCCTCAGCGTGCTGGCCTTTGACCTGCTGGGGGGAGGGGCGCTGACGGGCAAGTTCAACGCGCCGGGCGGCCCGGCCGAGGCCACGCGCCGCCAGACGGTCGACGAGGCGCAGCGGGCGGCGGCCGCGGCGGTGGTGGCCCTGGCCGAGGAGATCGGCCGCACGCCGGCGCAGGTCGCCATCCACTGGGTCTGCCGGCGCGCGCCGCACATTATCCCCATCCTGGGGGCGCGGCGGCCGGCGCAACTGGCCGACAACCTGGGCGCGCTCGACTTCGCGCTGAGCGACGAGCAGATGGCGGCGCTGACCGCCCTGCGCCCGCTGCCCCGCGAATATCCTCACACCTTCTGGAACGACAACATCCGCCGCAACCTCATCTATGGGCGGCGGGTGGATGATCTGGACAAGGGGCATTGGCCGCGGCCGGAGTGAGAAGAAGAGGCTCACGCAAAGACGCTACGAAGCAAAGGACGCCAAGCAAGATGTTCTTTTTTGCGTTCTTTGCTTCTTTGCGCTCTTTGCGTGAGCTTCTTCAATAACCTATCACTGGTTACTCAAAATGACCGGCGCGAACAACTGTTGGGCGTCGGCCACGTAGGTAATGGTCAGCCGCGGCCGGTTGGCGGGGGTGGGGTGCTGGCGGCTGTCGAAGCGCTTGGCCGAGCCGGGCGCGCTCTCGTCGCCGCGCAGCAGCCAGCCGAACGCCGCCGCCGGGTTGTCGAGCTGGCGCTGCACGTCGGCAGCCAGCGCGGCCGACGACCAGCTATAGACGCCCGTCCCGCCGACCGTCGTCGTCGCCAGCGCCGCCGCGGCAAAGTCGCCGCCCGGCGCGGCCCACAGAGCGTCGTCGAAGTGGGTGTGCAGCCACGTCGCGTCGCCCGTCAGCGCCGCCGCGCCCGCCCCCTCCTCGCCCAGCGCGTCCGACGCCCCCTCGCCCCACGCCTTCTGTAGCGCGTGGAGCGTCACGGGCGTCTCGCCGGCGATGGTCTTCGACATACTCAGCGTCAG
>NZ_JAYRVJ010000054.1:0-12587 GCF_041918635.1 Promineifilum sp. (SeqCode) | reverse complement strand
GTTTGCCCATCATGCCTCCAATGTCAGTTCCATGAACAGTCCGTTCTTCTCCTGTCCGTAAGCCTCGATAAAGGTGAAGCCCAACCCCCGGTAGAGCCGCAACGCCCGATCCTGCCCCGCGTCGGTCGTCAGCCGCACGCGCCGGTAGCCGGCCGCGCGGGCGAAATCGAGCAGTTGCCGCGTCAACCGGTAGCCGATGCCCTGGCCGTGGTACGCCTCCAGCAGCCACAGGCGTCGGAGTTCGGCCGTCGAGTCGTCGACGCGCCGGATGGCCGCCGTGCCGACCAGCCGCTCATCGTCCATGACCACCAGGAAGCGACCGGCCGGCGCGCTGTACTGCGCGCGGTAATCGTCCACATCCACCAATCCATGCCCGTGACGCTCAACGAACGCCTCGAAGGTCGAGTCGGGTTCCAGAGTGCGCGCGGCGATGGACAGGATGAGATGTTTGGCCTCCGCGACCTGTTGTGGGTCGAGCAATCGAATAGTCACCGTCATACGACAACCCATACCTCCAGAGACAAACGGGGCAAATCTTACCGAGGTCTGCGCGTGGCGACAACTGCGGGCTGCCAAGTTTTCCCATTCCACAAGAATAGTCTATCATTGCGCAGTCATGAGTTCGGGAAGTGAGCTCCGTCGTCCCATGGTCGCCCGGCAATTCCACCGCGCCCGCCGGCAGGCTGCCCTGGAAAGCCTCTTGGCGCGCCTGTCGGGCCACTCGGCCGAACTCCTGTCCTACGATGAGGTGGTCGGCAAGCTGGGCGTGGCCGGCCAGTCGCCGGGCGGCGTGCGGCAAATCCCGATCGCGGCCATCGTCGGCAGCGTCGGGCGCTACGGCGACTTCTCGCGCACCTTCCTGCCCCGGCAGGAGTCAGACGAAGATCGCTGGGTATCCGTCGGCGCGGCGGCCCCCACCGTATCTGACCTCCCGCCGATAGAGGTCTACAAAGTCGGCGAATCGTACTTCGTTCTGGACGGCAACCACCGCGTCAGCATCGCCCACCGGCAGGGCCTGGACTACATTGACGCCCGCATTACCGAGGTGCGTACGCGCGTCCCATTGCCGCCAGGAGCCAAACCGGACGCCCTCATCATCGCCGCCGAGTACAGCGCCTTTCTGGCCTACACGCAACTCGATGTCAGCCGGCCCAACCTGGATTTGCAGGTTAGTGTGCCCGGCCAGTATCGCCACCTGGAGAACCACATCGAGGCATGGCGCTACCTGCGCGAGACGGCCGAGGCGCGCGACATCCCCCTGCAAGAGGCCGCGGTCGGCTGGTACGATGAGAGCTACTTGCCGCTGGTGCGCGCCATCCGCGAGCAAGGCATCCTGCGCTACTTCCCCGGCCGCACTGAGACCGACTTCTTCGTCTGGCTGGCTCGCCATCGCGCGGAGCTTCAGAACCAATTGGGCTGGGCCATCACACCGGACGTAGCCGTCTCACGGCTGCTGGCGCGGGCGCGAGAGGACGAGCGGAGCCAGCGCCGCCTGTCAGGAGCCGGGCTGCGACGCCTGACGCAACTGGTGGCGCCGGAGCAGCCGCCAACGCGGTCCTGGGCCGGCGACCGCACGCTGGCCCGCTACTCCGACCATCTCTTCGCCAGTGTCCTGACACCCTACGTCGTCACCCGGCTAAACGGCGCGCCCATGCCCGATGAGAATGCCCTGGCCGTCGCCGCGTCGCTTTGCCGCGCCGAGAAAGCCCAGTTGCACGTACTGTGCGCAATCAACCACGATCCAGACCCGACCGAGACGCAAGCCATTGAGGCGTTGCGCGGTTTTATCCAACACCAAAGCCTCAAGCACGACTATGAAGCGGACGTGGACGTGGAGACGACCAACGCGACTGAACGGACGTTGGCCCTGGCCTATCTGCACGATCTGGTCGTCATCGATCGCCGCTTCGGCGCGCGGACGTGGGACGAGCCTCCGCCGACGATGGCCGTCCGCCGCATCGTGCGCGCGGCTCACCGGCCCGTATTGATCCCCGGCGAGAGGGCCGACGAAATGCCGCCGGCCCACGTGTTGCTCGTCCACGACACCCGCCGCCCGTTCGATGAGAGCGTGTTCATCGCCGCCTATCTGGCCGAGCGCTGGCAGGCCCGGCTGACCGCCCTGCCCATCGCCAACAACCGCAATACCGAAGGGGTCGTCGGCCGCATCGACGACTACTTCAAGCTCCACGAGGTGGAAGCGTGCTTTCTGGCTCCGGCCCGGCCCGGCGTGTCGCTGCCGGCGGTTGTCCTGGAAGCGGCGGCCGACGCGGGCTGTGACCTGATCCTGCTGCCCGCCCCCAGCGGCCGGCATAATAATCGGCGGCTCGATCTGAGCGACGCCATCTTCAGCGTGATCCAACACTGGCCGCAGTCTATTCTGATTGCCAGCTAGGCAATGACAACCAAAAGGAGCAGCCCATGACTGTTGAGTGGTACAAGATAACAGCCGAGCAAGCGCTGCGCGAACTGGGCAGTTCGGCCGATACGGGACTCACCACCGACGAGAGCCAGCGACGACTGGAGCAGTACGGCCCCAATGAGCTTCAGGAGAAAGCGGGGCGGACGCGCCTGCAAATCCTGTTTGAGCAGTTTCTCAACATCCTGACCATCCTGCTGGTCATCGCCGCGCTCATCTCGCTGGTGTTGGGCGACTGGATTGAGGCTATCGCCATCTTTATCATCGTCATCCTGAACGGCATTCTGGGCTACACCCAGGAATACCGCGCCGAGCAGTCGATGGCCGCCCTGAAGCGGATGTCGGTGCCGATCGTGCGCGTGCGGCGCGACGGGCGATTGGGCGAGGTATCGGCCATCAACCTCGTGCCCGGCGACGTGGTGGTGCTGGAGACGGGCAACATCGTCCCGGCTGACGGGCGCGTCCTCTCCGGCGTCAACCTGCGCGTCGAGGAGGCCGCCCTGACCGGCGAATCGGAGCCGGTGGACAAAGACGCCTCACTCGTGTTCGACAGCGATCGGGCCTTGGGCGACCGGCGTAACATGCTCTACAGCGGAACCATCGTCAACTACGGGCGCGGCGAGTTCGTCGTCACCTCAATCGGCATGAAGACCGAATTGGGCCACATCGCGACGATGATCCAGTCGGTGGAGGAGGACGAGACGCCGCTGCAAGAGCGCCTCGACAAGCTCGGTCGTGTCCTGGCCTACGCCGCGCTGGCCCTCGTTACGGTGGTCATCGTCCTCGGCCTGCTGCGCGGCACCACGAATATCGAGGAGTTGTTGCTGACGGCGGTCAGTCTGGCCGTGGCCGCCGTGCCGGAGGCGCTCACGGCCGTCGTCACCATCGCCCTATCGCTCGGCGCGCAGCGCATGCTCAAACGCCAGGCGCTCATCCGCCGCCTGCCGGCCGTGGAGACCCTCGGCTCGGTGACCGTCATCTGCTCCGACAAGACGGGCACACTGACGCTGAACCGCATGACCGTGCAGGTGGTGGACATCGCCAATCACCTCTTCCGCTTCAGCCACAACCAGGACACGGGCCAGATGGCCCTGGAACGGGTGGCGGGTGAATCGGAGCCGCGGGCCGCGGAGCCGACGCTCGACCTGTTGCTCATCGGCGGCGCGCTGAACAGTGACGCCGCGCTCAATACCGTGGATGGGCAACACCATGCCATCGGCGACCCCACAGAGGCCGCGCTGGTCAGCGCCGCCGCCCTTACCGATTTGCGCAAGCCGGAACTGGAGCGCTCGTTCCCCCGCGTGGCCGAAGTGCCGTTCGATTCGGTGCGCAAGCGCATGACCACGCTGCACCGCACGCCGAAGACCATCGAAGAACTGCCGCCGGGGTTGATCCCGATCTGGCAGAGCCGCTTCGGCCCGGCCGACGCCCTGCCGCCCTATATCGCCTTCACCAAGGGCGCCATCGACAGCCTGATGTCGATCTCGAAGGACGTGTGGGTCGAGGGCGAAATTCACCCGCTGGATGAGTCGTGGCGGGCGCGGCTAATGGAGTCGCACGACCGGATGGCGGCGCAGGGTATGCGCGTTCTGGCCGTGGCCCTGCGGCCGTGGGATCGCGAGCCGGAGGACACGACCGAGAAGTCGCTGGAGCGCGACCTGATCCTCGTTGGCATGTTCGGCCTCATCGACCCGCCGCGGCCGGAAGTCACCGACGCCGTGCGCGAATGCCGCGAGGCCGGCATCCGTCCGGTCATGATCACCGGCGATCACCCGCTGACCGCCCGCCACATCGCTCAGCAGATCGGCATTGTCGATAACGACAAATTCCTGACCGGCCAGGAACTGGATCGCATCTCGCCCAGCGAGCTGGAAGAGCGGGTGAAGGACGTGTCGGTCTTCGCTCGCGTCTCGCCGGAGCACAAGCTGAAGCTCATCGACGTGCTCCAGAAGCAGCACAATATCGTCGCGATGACCGGCGATGGCGTGAACGACGCCCCGGCGCTCAAGAAGGCCGACATCGGCGTGGCGATGGGCATCACCGGCACGGACGTGGCCAAGGGCGCGGCCGAGATGGTCCTGCTCGATGACAACTTCGCCACCATCGTGGCCGCCGTCGAAGAGGGGCGCATCATCTATGACAACATCCGGCGCTTCATCAAGTACCTGCTGACCTGCAACGCCAGCGAGATCGCCGTGATGATCATTGGGCCGCTGTTGGGCATGCCGCTGCCCCTGCTGCCGCTCCAGATTCTGTGGATGAACCTGGTCACCGATGGTCTGCCAGCGCTGGCCCTGGGCATCGAGCCGGCGGAGAAGAACGTCATGCACCGGCCGCCCTACTCGGCCACGGAGAGCGTCTTCGGCCGGGGCATGCCAACTTTCATCGTCGTCTTTGGCGTGGTGCTCAGCCTGATCGCCATTGGCGCGGGCTTCGGACTGTGGCGGGAGGGCGATCCGGCCTGGCAGACAGCACTCTTCACGACGCTCGTCTTCTCCCAGTTGACGATGGCCCTATCGGTGCGTTCGGAAGAGGAGTCGCTATTAAAAACGGGCCTGCTATCCAACAAGCCAATGCTGGGGGCTATCGTGGTGACGGTATTGCTCCAGTTGGTGCTCGTTTACTGGGGGCCGGCGCAGCGCATCTTCCGCACCACGGCGTTGACCGGCCGTGACATGGCCATCGCCGTCGGCCTGTCGCTGCTGGTTATCGTCGCTGTCGAAATCTGGAAAGCCGTCATTCGCAGCCGGCGGCAGAGATAGGGGTTAGGGACTAGGGGTTAGGGAAGCACGTTCTTCCCTAGCCCCTAGCCCCTAGAACCTGGCCCCTAGCCCCTAATCCCTACTCCACCATATTCGGGCGGAAGTCGTCCAGAAAGGCGGTCGGGATGCGGCAGGGGCGGCCGGTCGCCAGGTCGATGAAGACCCACAAGCCCTGAGCGCGGGCCAGCAGCGCGCCGTCGGTCGCGCGCCGCACCTCGTGGTGGCGCAGCGCTGTAGCCCGCTTCACGTCGGAGATGTAGGTCGTGACCTCTAGCTCATCCCCCATCAGCGCCGGCTCGCGGTACTCAATGCGATAGCGCCGGGCGACAATGCCCACGCCGGTCGCCATCAGCCGTGGCAGAGGCCAACCGTGGGCCGCGGCGACCTGAACATTGCACTCCTCGATGAAAGCCAGATAGTTGGCGTTGTTGACGTGCTGGGCCGGATCGATGTCGCGCCACTCCACGCGGCGGCGCAGGCGAAAGATGCCCGGCGGCGGGGGCGGGGCCGGCGGAAACGGCTCGCGCCGCTCGCCGGGGGCCGCGCCGGGATGCCAGAAGGCGGCGACCATCTCCGGCGAGATAGTAGCCGGACGCAGCGTCGCGCTGTCCAGCAGCACCCACTCGCTCGACGCGGATGCCACCGGCTCGTCGTTGCCGGCCAGGCGCAGTTCGTACATCCGGCGCGACCGCACGCGGCGGAAGTCGTCCACCCACGTCTTGACGATGACGGTGTCGCCGTAGACCAGCGGGCGCAAGTAGGTGATGTCCGTCTCGCGCACCAACCACTGCCGGCCGATCTCGGCGTAGCGGGCCACGTCATAACCGACGGCCGCCGACGCGTCGAAGGCCGCCTCCTGCATATAGCGCAGGTAATTGGCATGGTTGACGTGCCCGTAGGCGTCGCACTCGTAGTGGCGAACGCGGAAGGCGCGCTCCAGAAAGGGCGTGGGCAGCGCCGGCGCGAGCGGCGCCATGGGGGATTCGCCGTCCGTCACGTTAACCTTTTCCCGCCGCGGTAGCGGCGGCCGCAGCGGCCCGTTGCCGCTCCAATTCGGCCAGCGTCGCGTCGTAGCGCCCGGCCAACTCGATCAGGTAATCCTGGAACTCCGACCACTGATCGGCGATGGTCAGCGCCGTGCGCCGTACCTCTTCCGTCTTCTGGCGACGCGCCCAGCGGAAAATGGCCCGCATCAGCGCCCCAATCCGCGCCCGCGCCTGCTCCACGATCTCCCGCGCCAGATTGAGGAAGGGACTGGTCTGTGTGGTCTCTAGCACCTGATGGAGCGCCGCGGCGGCCGTCTCCGCGCGGGCCGGGTGGTCGAGATAGCCGCGGCCAATCATGTAGTCCAGCAGAAAGGCGCGATGCCAGTAGTAGCTGAGCTTCTCGCTGGCGTCGACCACGGTCAGGACGTAGACGATCGTCCGCCACAGGTTGCGGATGAGATAGACCACGGCGCGCAAGGGTGTCAGCAGGCAGCCGGGCCAGCAGCCGACGCGGGAGCGATTGACCGCCCGCACTGAGTGGACCGGCAAGGTTCGGCCGCGCCGCCGGGCGATGTCCTGAGGCATGCGCCGCTTGAAGTACTCCTCGATGAGCGCATCGACAAACGGGATGGGCAGCAGCAGCGACAGCCCGGCGAACGTGGCGTCGGCGTAGATGAGCCAATCGAATTCGGTCGGCACGCGCTTCGACGCGGACGAACCGGGTGTGGGGGTGGGTGAGAGGGTCAAGATGGCTCCCTGTAGCACAGGCTGACAGCCTGCGCTACGAGTGGTCGAGATGGGCCAACAACTCGCGCAGGCCGATGATGGTCTTCGAATCCCGAAACTCGCGCGCGTCCAGCATGCGGCGCACCTCGGCCAGCGGCAGGCGCACGAGTTGCAGGTCCTCGGTCGATTCGGGGTGCGCGCCTACGTGCTCCAGGTCGAACGCCAGAAAGACGACAATACGCTCGGTGGAGAAGCCGGGCGAGACGAAGAAGTCGGCCACCAACTCCAGCCGGCCGGCGCGGTAGCCTATCTCCTCGCCCAGTTCGGCCTGAGCCCGTCCGGCCGGATCGTCGTCGCCGCGCTCCAGCTTGCCGGCCGGAATCTCCAGCAGATCCTGCTCCACGGCCACCCGCGGCTGGCGCACCAGCAGGACGCTGTCATCCAGCAGCGGCACGACGGCCACGCCGCCGGCGTGCTCCACAATGTCATAGGCCACCGACTCGCCGCCGGCCGTCAGCACGCGGCCGGTCTTGACAGTCAGGATACTGCCCTCGAATACCGTTTTCTTGTCAACCCATTCAACCATAGCGCTCCCTGTGCAAAAGTGACGCCGCAACCGGCGCATGGATCAATTGGTCGCGACCGGCGCGGCGTGGCGCGGTTCACGCACGGTGAAGTGCATCAGCCCCAGGGCCACCAGCGTGACGGCCGCGCTCAGCGCGAACAACAGATCATAGCTGATGCCGGCCAGCCCCGCCCCAACCAGCGGCGCGGCCACACTGGCCAGGCCGACAGTCGTGTTAGCGAGGCCGGTATACGTTGGCCGTTTCTCCGGCCGGCCGAACTCCATGATGATCAGGATGCCGGAGACGATGACCGCCCCGTTACACATACCCAGCAGGACGAACACGGCGAAGTACCAGGCCGGCGACGGAGCCAGCCAGGCCAGCGAGAAAGCCAGAACGGCGGCCAGCGCGCCCAGTTCTAGCGATACCTTGTGCCCGAAGCGGTCGGCCAGCAGGCCGAGGGAAGCCGTGGCCAGCGCCTGGCCGAGTAGCTGCGCGGCCGTAAAGCCCCCGACGGTGCTATCGGCGATGCCCCAACGGCGGACAGCGGCGACGGTGATGAAGCCCGTGCCGAGCGCGCCGAAGGCCAGCAGCGTGCGGGCTGTCAGGAAGCGTCGATAGTTCTCATCGCCGCGCAGGATTTCCGGCAGCTCGGCGGCAAACTGGCGGCTACTGCGGCGCGGGGCGCGGCTGGCCGGCGCCGGCTCGCGGGTGAGGCTGATGAAGACCCAACTCACGGTCAGGAAGATCGCCGCCAGCAAGAAGTTGTAGACGAAATTCGTGGCAAACGGCAGGCGGGCCAGCAGCCAACCGCTGAGTAGCGCCCCCAGCGCGCCGAAGGCCGTCCCCGAGAACATGGAGATGCCCAGAAACCGGCCTCGTCGCTCCGTGGGAAAGGCGCGGGCGATCATGTCTTGCCACGACGTGGCGACCAGCCCTGCCCCCAGACCGCGCCAGGCGTAGCCGACGAGGAAGATGGCCACGGCCAGCGCGGGCGACCGGCCGGCCACCAGCGCCGATACCACCAACAGCCAGATCGGCGCCCGCTCCAGCACGAAGCCGACACGCACGATGACCGGCTTCTTGCGGGGCAGGCGCTCGACCAGGTTGGCCGTCAACAGTTGCGGCAGGAACCACGCCGCCTGGGCAATAACCGCGGCGATGCCGATAGGCAGCGGGCTGTCGCTCAGTTTGCTCAGGTACAGCGGCGCGACCGTGGTCGCTGCCACGAAGCTCAGGCCGAACCAGAAGCAGGTGTTATCGATCAGGTTAACCGCGAAGTTCCAGCGGTAGTTGCGCTCGACTTCCGCGCGGATGTCCGCGTCGGAGCCAAAGCGCAGCGGCCGGTCTAATTCCAGGAACCAGCGCATGATGTAGAGTAGACGTGCCGACAAACAAAGCCTCCGGGACAATGCCTCATCGATCGCCCCGGAGGCAAGCATACCGCGACGATGCGCGGCTGTCGATTAGAAGCGGCGGAGTTTGATGTCGCCGACGAACTGGGTCAACTCGAAGCGCACGCGACGCTCGGCGGCTTTATACGCTTCGCTGCGCCAGTGCACCGGCGACAGGAAGCTATCTTCCTCCTTCTGTCCATCTATCTTGAGCGTGGTGACAAACGAAGCGAGATCCAGGGCCACCCCCACCTCGGCCGGGGCGTAAATTTCGAAGTCGCCGACGAAGCTGAAGGCGCGAATGACCGTCTCTCCGGGCGGGATGTCGGCCTTGGTCAAATCAAAGTTGGCATCGACAACGAAGCTCCAGATCTCTTCATGTGCCAGCGCCCACTGCCCGCCGCGCTCCAGATCGCCGATGAGGATGATGTGGCTCGCGGTGTCGGCCGCCACCATGCGCGGTCGCAGCAAGACGAAGACGCCGAGCAGGATCAGCCCCAGGGGGAAGCAGACCGCCCAGATATTGAAGTTGAAGATATTGCCGATGAGCAAGACGACGCCGGCGAGCATGATAAGGCCGCCAATGATAGCCATACCTTGGTTGCGCATGCGGAACGCTCCTTGACCGTGTGCTTGAAAATCGCCGCGAAACGTCCCGTTTGGAACGCTTGCCATTATTCTCTCTACGCAGAGACAGGTGGTCGAGTCGCGCGTGGCCGGCTCAGGATGGCGAGAGGACACCATCGGAGCAGAAGGTGTAGCCGTGGCCGCGCACCGAGAGGATGTGGCGCGGCTCGTCGGGCAGAGGCTCGATCTTCTGGCGCAGCCGGTGGATGGTGACGCGCAGCGTGCCGCGGCCGACGCGCCCGCCCGGCCAGACCTGCCCCATCAGGAAGTCGCCGCTCAGGATGCGCTTTTCATGCCGCATGAGCAGATCGAGCAACGCCGCCTCGCGGTCGGTCAACGTGACGGCGCGACCGTCAACGTCTAGGGATTGCTCCAGACGGTTGAGCCGCACGCCGGGCGCGATCTGCTGTGAAGCGGCGGCGTTGCGATAAGAAAAGTCGGATAGCCGCCGCAACAAGCGCCGGACGCGCGACACGATCTCTTCCGGGGAAGCGGGCAGCAAAACCACATCGTCGGCGCACTCCTCGATCAGGTAGGCCGCCTGGTCATGCAGCGGTTCGTGGGCGATGGCGATGACAGGCACGTCGGCCGACAGATGGATCTCGCGGCAGAGATTCATGCCATCGTCCGTCCCATTGATATGCGGGGCGACGATCATGAGATGGGGCAAGCCGAGACGTTCGACGCTGCGCAGGCCCTCTGTCGTCGAAGCGACACACGTGACGAGGAACCCGCTATCGGCCAGGGCGCGACACAGCGCGTCGCGCTCCGGTTGATCGGCGTCGGCGATCAGGATGCGAATCTCATCACCCTTCATACTCGTTCTCCTGTCTGCGGCGCGAGACGGGCAAACAAAAAAGCCCAGCGCGCGGCGCGCCGGGCTTCGTGAACGATGATAATGGCTGTGGGCTTCGCCAATGGCGAAGGCCCCCAGACAATACGGCGACGATGATTCGATCTACTGCGCGGCCGCGTTTTCCTTAATAACCTTGTCCAGCTTGCGCTCGACCGAGTGGACCTTCTTGGTCATCGCCTCGATCTGATCCGAGGTCGGGACGTGCACGCGGGTCAGAACCTGCTCGCTGTACTTCTCAAACGTATCGCTGGCCTTCTTGACCGTGTCCTTGGCCATAGTCTGCGGCATCTCGACCAGTTCGTTCACCCGGCCCTTGTTGTCCTTGGCCATCTTCTCGCCCCGCTCGATCAGCGTGTGGCGATAGTCCTTGCCGCGCTTCACCAGTCCCTGAACGTTTTCCTGGACGACGCTGACCACGCCCAGCCCCATGTAGAGGCTATCGCGCCCAAGCTCCACGACCTTGTCGGACAGGGTCTTGACCTCTTCCACCAGTTCAACTTTCTCTGCCATTTTAGCTCACCTCATATTTCTCATACGGCCCGTTGCCAAGCCGGCTTAACGCGTTGCGTCATATCAGTCTTTACTATAACGCAATGCGTCATCGTTGTCAAGAGGGCAAACGGGCCGCGGCGAGGGTGAGCCGCGTGCATGCTGGCTGTATGTAAACAAGCGCTGTGATGGGCGGGCAGCGAAGCGATGGGCGCATGGTAGCGCACCGCTGTGGATTAGGCAAGTAGGGGCAGACCTACGTGTCTACCCTGGGCAGACACACAGGTCTGCCCCTACTTATGCCGGTTCGTAGTCAGGCAATTCATGGCCGTTCTTCCCGCCCTCGTGCAAAAAATGGCAACGAATTGCCTGACTACAAACTATGAACGCGCCGGGAGCGCCGCTGCTTCACGCAAGCGGTTAATGTCGTCGCGCAGCGCGCGGGCGGCGGCCCGCGCCGCATCGGCGAAATCCAGACCGGCCGAGGCGTAGAGCACGCTGCGCCCGGCATTGATGACCGGTCCGGCGAACGCATCAGAGCCATAGACCACCGCCGCGTGCAGGTCACCCCCCTGCGCGCCGATACCAGGGATGAGAAAGTTGGCCGACGGAGCCAGGGCGCGGGCAGCGGCTAGTTCAGCCGGATAGGTAGCGCCGACGACGAAGCCGCAATGGCCGTCGCCGTCGCCGGCCCAGGCGGGCGCGGCGCGCATCACGTCAGCCGACAACCCGTGGCCGTCGGTCAGGTCGCCCTGAAACTGCTGCGCGCCCGGATTCGAGGTGCGCGCCAGCACGTAGACCGCTTTCTCCGGCCGGCCGCTGAGCAACGGCCGCACCGCCGGCGCGCCGACGAACGGGTTGACGGTGATGGCGTCAACGCCCCATTCATCGTAAAGCCCTTTGCCCCAGGCGGCCTGGGTGTGGCCGATGTCGCCAATTTTGGCGTCGAGGATGATCGGGATGTGGTCGGGGATGTAAGCGATGGTGCGCTCCAGCGCGATAACGCCGGCCGCGCCCCATTGCAGATAGAAACCGAGATTGGGTTTGTAGGCGCAGACGAGGTCAGCCGTGGCGTCGATGATGGCGCGATTGAAGGGCAACAGCGGCTCGTCCCAACGCGCGACCGCCTCGACGGGCAGCTTGTCCGGCTGAGGATCAAGTCCAATGCAGAGCCACGAGTTGTTGATCTGCTGGACGTGGCGCAGTTTCTCCAGGTAGCTCAAAGCACCCCCTTTCAGCATGGGCCGGCCGCGCCGGCTCCCCTCAGGGAGGGCCGCCGGGCCGGCCGGCGAAGCGCTGTTCGGCGAACAGCATGGCCGTACCGACCAGCGTGGTGAGCGCGCCCTGCCGCAGTTGGCGCATGTGGCCGCTGCCGATGTGGCGCCCCTTCAGAAAGCGGCGCTCGGCGTAGACGAAGACGAGTTCCGCGGCCAGAGCCGCCGTCGTGGTCACCAGGGCGTGGCCGATGGTCGCGTCGGGCAGGGGCGCGGCCGGCCGGGTGTCGGCCTCAATCCAGTACGGCTCATTCTCGTCCGAAGGCATCACAATGGTCTGGCGGAGGAGCGGCCGGCCGCACCGGCCGCAATAGCGATTTTCTGTCGGGTTGATGGTCTCGCAATGGGGACAGGGCCGCTTCATCATTGTCATGCCTCTCGGTTTTTAAAGGTCACTACAGGTTACACAAATAACACCGCTCGCGCCGAAAAGAAGCGGTGAAAATTCCGACCCAATGGCATCAGGTGATGAAATCCACCGCGACGATAGT
>NZ_JAYRVJ010000053.1:0-7790 GCF_041918635.1 Promineifilum sp. (SeqCode) | reverse complement strand
TCGCCGCCGCTGATCTCCTGCCAGACCGTCTTCTCCGCCTCCAGCGTGTCGCGGCTCTGATCGACGTAGGCCAGCTTGACCGTCTGGCCGACGGTCAGCGCGCCGTCGTCGGGCTGCTCCTGGCCGACGATCATGCGGAAGAGCGTCGTCTTGCCCGCGCCGTTGGGCCCGATGACGCCGACGATAGCCCCCGGCGGCACGTCGAAGGTCATGTCGTCCACCAGCAGCCGGTCGCCGAAGCCCTTGTCCACCTTCTCGGCGCGGATGACCACGTCGCCCAGCCGCGGGCCGGGCGGCACGTAAATTTCCAGTTCCTCGCGCGCCCGCTCGCCCGTCTGCTCCAGTAGTTCGTTGTACTTGCTGATGCGCGCCTTGCTCTTGACCGTCCGGCCGCGGGGCGACATGTGGATCCACTCCAACTCGCGCTCCAGCGTCTTCATGCGCTGCGCCTCGGAGCGCTCCTCGCGCGCCAGCCGGGCCTGCTTCTGCTCCAGCCAGGAGGAGTAGTTGCCCCGCCAGGGAATGCCGTAGCCGCGGTCAAGCTCCAGAATCCAGCCGGCCACGTTGTCGAGGAAGTAGCGGTCGTGGGTGACGGCGATGACCGTGCCGGGGTACTGCTGGAGGTGCTTCTCCAACCAGGCGACCGACTCGGCGTCGAGGTGGTTGGTCGGCTCGTCCAGCAGCAGGATGTCGGGTTGCTTGAGAAGCAACCTCACCAGGGCCACGCGCCGCCGCTCGCCGCCGGAGAGCACCGACACCGGCGTGTCGCCCGGCGGGCAGCGCATGGCGTCCATCGCCAGGTCGAGCCGGCTGTCCAGGTTCCAGGCGTCCATATGGTCGAGCTTGTCTTGCAGCTTGCCCTGATCCTCGATGAGCTTGTCCATCTCGTCGGGCGACAGGTCTTCGCCGAAGCGGGCGTTGATCGCGTCGAATGCGCGCAGAGCGTCAACCACTTCCTGCGCCCCTTCCTCAACCACCTCGCGGACGGTGCGCCGCTCGTCGAGCAGCGGCTCCTGCTCCAGGAAGCCGATGGTGTAACCGGGCGCAAGGATCGTCTCGCCGACGAACTCCTTGTCCACACCGGCCATGATGCGCAGCAGCGTGCTCTTGCCGGACCCGTTCAGGCCCAGCACGCCGATCTTCGCGCCATAGAAGTAGGACAGGGAGATGTCGCGCAGAATGGTTCGGTTGGGTGGGATGATCTTGCCCACGCCGATCATGGAGTAGATGACTTTGTTGTCGGTCATAGTTGTTAGTATTCAGTTTTCAGTTGGCAGTATTCAGTTGGCAGTTGACAGCACCGATAGCTGACAACTGAACACTGACAACTGTCAACTGACAACTGATCACTGAATTACTGGTTTCGGGCCGAGGCGCTGCAACTCCTGCTCGACCAACTCCGCCTCCAACTTCTTGAACAGCGGGCGCGGCTTGGGCAGTTGCCGCCCGGCAGGAATGGGCGCGCGCTGCCAGCGGCCGACGGCCTGGCCGCCTTCATAGGTCAGCGCCAGATGGCGGCGCGTCTTCTCTTCAATCTCGCGCACCACGCTCTCACCGAACAGCATCCCGGCCTCGCCGGCCATCTCGTGCACCTGCTGGCTGGTGAAAGGCAGCACCGGCGCCCACAGGATCTTCAGGCCGTTGATAGCCTGGAGGGCGACGAAGAGCGATCGCCCGGTCGCGTCAAGGTCGGTTCGCGCTGTCGTCCACGGGCTGGTTTCTTCAAGGTACTGGTTGACCAGCGTTGCCAGACGCAACACCTCCTGCACGGCAGCGCGGAACTTGCAACCATCGTACAGCGCGGCGACGCTCGTGAAGCCCTCGTCGATGGCCGCCAGCAGCGCCTCGTCGGCTGCTGTCAGCGCACCCGGCGCGGGCACAACGCCACCGAAGTAGCGCTGGGTCATGTTCAGCACCCGGTTGACCAGGTTGCCCCAGTTGGCGACCAGTTCGTTGTTGTTGCGCTCGATGAAGCCGCTCCAACTCCAGTCGCTGTCGCGCGTCTCCGGCATATTGGTCGTCAGATAGTAGCGCAGCGGATCGGGATCGTAGCGCTGCAAGGCGTCGAGCATCCACACGCCCCAAAGGCGGCTGCCGCTGATCTTTTGCCCCTCCATGTTCATGAACTCGTTGGCCGGAACGTCGTAGGGCAGGTTGAGTTGGGCGTGGGGGTTGTCGCTGTAGAGGCCGCGCACGCCGAGTAATTGCGCCGGCCAGAACACCGTGTGGAACGGGATGTTGTCCTTGCCGATGAAGTACAGCGTGCGCGCCGCCGGGTCGTACCACCAGTCGCGCCAGGCGTCGGGGTCGCCCTCGTTCCGCGCCCACTCGACGGTGGCCGACAGATAGCCGATGACCGCCTCGAACCACACGTAGAGCACCTTGCTGGCGTAGTCCGGATCGTCCACGGGCACGGGGATGCCCCAGTCCATGTCGCGGGTGACGGCGCGGCCGATCAGCCCCTGGTCGATGAAGTTGCGCGCGAAGTTGATGACCTGCGGCCGCCAGTGCTCTTTGTCGTCGTGGATCCACTCCGACAGGGCGTCGGCGGCGATGGCCGGCAGATCGATGAAGAAGTGCTCGGTATCCCGCAGTTCCAAGCGGGTCTGATCCTGCTTACTGCGCGGGTTGATGAGCTGGGCCGCGCTCTCGAAGAGCGTGTTGCAGTTGTCGCACTGGTCGCCGCGCGCCCCGGCATAGCCGCAGACGGGGCACGTGCCCTCGATGTAGCGATCCGGCAGGAACTTGCCCGTCTCCGGCGAGTACATCTGCGGCGTCACCTTGCGATAGAGATACTCGTTCTTCAGCAGTTGGCTGAAGATGTCCTGCGAGACCTGGAAGTGCGTCTCGGTGTGGGTGCTGGTGAACAGGTCGTAGCTGATGCCGAGTTGCCGGAACAACTCCAGGAAGCGAGCGTGGAAGTGCTCGTACACCTCCAGCGTCGGCCGGCCAAGCTCCTCCGCCTTGACCGTCACCGGCGTGCCGTGGCTGTCCGAGCCCGAGACCATCAGGACGCGGTTGCCGCGCAGGCGGTGGTAGCGCGCGTAGATGTCGCCCGGCAGGTGAGAGCCGGTGACGTTGCCCTGATGGATGTCGGAATTGGCGTAAGGCCAGGCGATGCAAACCAGGATGTTCTCGGTCATGGCGCTATTCGACCTCGTCCTCTTCGTATTCCTCGAACTCCTCGACCTCTTCCTCTTCATCCTCGGTGATCTCGGTCAGCGCCTCGGCCAACAACTCGAAATCGTCCTCGCTGATGCGGTAGAAGCCCTCCACGTCCACGTGGAGCTTGCCGAAGTCGGGGTAGCTCTCCAGTTCAATCGAATCGACGCTGACGCCGTGCTCCAGGTCGGGCGCGGCGGCGTCGACGTCGGTTGGAAAGAAGGAAGCTCTCTCCACCTCGGTCGTGTAGGTATGCTGCTTCGGGTCGGCCTCGAACCGTTCGCCGGTCACGGTGACCACGGCGAAGAAGGTCTGGGCCTCGACCGCATAGTAGATGAAGCGGTCACCCGACTTCAGCCGTTGGGCCATTTCCGGCGTGGGGACCATGACCACGCGCTCCTGCCAGCCGGGGAAGGACAATTCCTCGCCGGGCGGCAGGCTGACCGCCTTGATGTAGTGAGTCGTGTCCTTGTTCGAGCTGCGCAGGTGGCGGCTGCTGGCCGCCCGAGCCTCTTGCTCGGCCACGATGTTCTCCCAAATGCGGGCCTGGATGCCGACATTCAGTTCCGCCTCTGTGCCATCCGCGTAGCGCACGGTCATTCGCGGGCCGTTGAGCCTCACGACGGTGTATTCACCAATGCGATTTCGATAGACCCCATTGAGTTCGAACATCGCTCCTTCATACTCCTGTGAAAAATTTGGGCCGCATAGTATCTGCTTAGTGACCGGGGCGCAAGTACCCTCGCCGGCCGGCTTTCGACCGCCCGCCCCTGTCTATTCATACGCAGCCGGAAGATTAATAGCTCTCGTTCTTAAGGGAGGCTCACAAAGGCCGCGCCATCCCATATGACGCGAACCCGCCCCGGCGTTGCGCAGCCGTCACGCACGATCTCCAACCGGCCGTCGCCGTCGGTGTCGCGCACCACCAGCCCGCCCGCGCAACGCTCCGGCGCGTCGAACAGAGTCAACGCGCCGGCCGCGGCCGACAGCACCCACGTCGTCCCATCGGCCCGGTCACGCACCACCACGTCGGCCAGGCCGTCGCCGGTCAGATCGACCACTTCCTCAATCGCCGCCGCCGGGTGCGCGGCCTCCCGCGCCGACAGGCGGCGCTCGAACAGCGGCGCAAGCCGGCCGTCCGCGACCGCCAGCGCTGCCAGGTGGCTCAATTCCGGCGCGGTCGCGCCGCCGGCCCACACGGCCACCAATTCGTCGCCGCCCCCGTCCAGATCGGCGGCGCGCCAGGTGAAGGCGCGCTGCGGCCGTTCGTTGAACCAGCGCAGCCGCAACCGGGACAGCGCCGCCGGCCCCTCGGTCTCATAGGCGGCGATCAGGTCGGCCACCGGCCCCTTGGCCGCCGGCGCGGGCGGCTCCGCCGGCGCGGAGGCCTCCTCGATTGGCTCGCCCGCGTCGGGGTTTGGCTCGGCCGGGTGCGGGAAACGCAGCCCGCCTCCGACCGGCAGCACCGGCTGGAGGCAGCTAAAGGCCAGCGCCAGCCTCTGCGACTCGCTCTGAATGCCGACCACGGCCCGGCCGCCGTTGCCGCCAGCCGCTCCCACCGAGTCTTCATACAGGAAGACGATGTCGTTGCTGCCCTCGAACAACTGCGCCTCGAAGGTCACCGGATCTTCGGGGTCAGCCCCGTAGAGCGGCGCGCCGTCCCACTCGACGACAAAGATGCGGCCCGGCGACTCGCCAACGACTTCCGTCTCCAGCGCGCCGCGGCCACTCAGGTCCAGATCGGCCCAATAGGGCGCGATGAGGTCGCCCAGGCCCGACGCGGGGGAGAGGCAAGCGGGCCGGTAGGCGGCGTCGCTGGCCCGGAACTGCAAGTTGCCGTTGGTGCTGGCATACACGGCGTCGTAGACCGCGCCATAAAAGGTGAAGGGGAAGGGCAACGCCAGGCGCGCCACGTCATCATCGGCGAACAGATTGGTTGGCGTCGTCGCGTCGATGTAGGCGTAGGCTGCCGCGCCCTCGCAGGTGTAGCCGTACCGGTCAGGCCCCGGACAGAGGGCGACCGGCGGGCCATAGACCTCGCCGGAGCGCGCGCGCCAGAACAGGACGAAAGCGAACACCAGGAGGATGACTACGGCCAAAGGGATAAGGAGCCGCGCGGCACGCAGGCGCATAGGGCAGAAGTGTAGCCGATTGGCCGCCGGATGACCATAGAAATCGCCGCAAATGAGAGGCGAATGACATAGTTCCCACTGACCAGGAACGGCGAGAAAAGCGTATAATAGGAGCGTGACCGCCCTGGCCCAGATCGCGCTCTTTGTCTTGTTCGTCCACGTCATCTTCCGGCCGCTGATGAGCGCTTATCTGTTCATCCGGCCGCCGCGCCTGCACGTCACCTTCCGCTCGCCGGAGGCGTGGGGCGCGCCGTTCCACGACGTGGTCTTCACCGGCGGCGGCGGTGTGGAGCTATCCGGCTGGTACGTGCCGTCGCGCAACGGCGCGGCTGTCGTGCTTGTCCACGGCCACGGCGGCAATCGACTGGCAGTGTCCTATCACGCTGAAACGCTGGTGCGCGCGGGGTATGGCGTACTGATGTTCGATCTGCGCGCCCACGGCCAGAGCGAGGGCCGGCGCTTCGAGCGCGGCCAGGCAGCGGTCGAAGACGTGCTGGCCGCCGTCGCCCTGGTGGCCCGGCAGCCCGACGTGCACGGACGGGTCGGCGTCATGGGTATCTCGATCGGGGGAATGCTGGCGCTGCAAGCCGCGGCCCGCCACGCCTACGTCCGCGCCGTGGCCGTCGATGGCCCCGGCCTGGCCACGGTTGACGACCTGCCGCCGCCCGAAGGCTGGCTGGACCTGCTATGGCGCTACCCGCTGGAGCGCTACTACCAGGCCGCCATCGACCGCCTCTCGCGCGGGCCGCGACCGCCGGCCACGCCCCTGGCGGCCAACGTCGTCGCCCTGCGGCGCGTCGCCCGGCGACCCATCCTGTTCATCAGCGCGGGCCAGGGGATGGAGCAGCGGCTGGTGCGCCACTTCCACGCCGCCGCGGGCGAGCCTAAACAGCTGTGGGAACTGCCGCGCGCCGGCCACGCCGCCGGTTGGGTGGCGGCCCCCGAAGCGTATGGGCAGACGATGGTCAATTTCTTCAACCGTGCGCTGTCGGTGGACGAATCGCGCGAGACGCTGCCTGACCGCGATATGTTGCCGGCCCACGCCGTGGACGAGGCCGGCGTGCCGGCTGCGGAAGCGCCGCCCACGCCGACGGCCGAACCTGGCCCCGTCGGCGAGCGCACCATCTCCGCGCCGGCGGCCATGATGATTGCCTTCGCCACCATCCCGGTGACGATGATGGCGCTGTTCATCCCGTTCCAGTGGCGCTGGGGGTTGGCGACGCCGCGCCTGCCGGCTGGGCGGCCCGTTCTGGCGCTATTAGGCATTTTCGCGCTGCTGATGGGCGGGCTGTTGCTGCGCCAGGGGGTGCACTGGCTGGCTTACCGGGTGCTGGGGCGCGTCCCGGCCCGGTCGCTGCGCCTGGGCATGAACCGCGCGGCCATCACACCCCAAGTGCGCTGCGAGTTGCCCGTGCCCGCGCGCGCCTACCGGGTCATCCTGCTGCTGCCGGCGCTCCTGCTGGGCGTCGCGCCGGGCATCGTCGCCATTGCCATCGGCTCATGGCTGCTGGTCATCTGGGCACTGTGGATGCTGGTGGCGGCCAGCGGCGACCTGGTGGCGCTGTGGGCCATGCGAGGCGTGCCGCCCATGGCGACCGTGCGCGCCCACCCGACGCGCGCCGGCTGTGAGATTATTTCCTGGACAGATATTGTGCAAAATATTGACAATTAACGCCGACCGGCCTATACTCAGGCTCATCGAGTGGCCGTCGCAGCCTTAGGCATGACAGCGGCCACGTCGAGGGGAGTACGATGGCTAAGTTACGCAAACTGGGGCCTGGGGACGCCGCGCCCGACGGCCTGGCGCTGGACGCCAACGGCCAGGAAGTGGCTCTGTCCTCTTTCTGGAACGAAGGGCCGATCCTGCTGACCTTCCTGCGCCACTTCGGCTGAATTCACTGCCGCGAGTGGCTGGCTCAGTTGGAGCTGCACAGAGAGGAAATCGAAGCGACCGGGCTGCGTGTGGTGTGCGTGGGCCTGGGCGAACCGAAGCACGCCCGCCACTTTGGCGGCAAGCTCGCCCCCGGCGCGGAATGCCTGACGAACGAGGAGCCTGTGCTCCACAAGGCGTTCGGCATCGAGCGGGGCAATCTGCTGCGTCTCATGGCCCCCGACGCGATAATGGCCGGGGCGCGCGCCGCCTCGCGCGGGCACACGCAAGGGCAGGCGACCGGTGACGCGCAACGGTTGCCGGGGACGTTCATCGTGGATGCGGCCGGGGTCATCCGCTTTGCGTACTACGGCAAGTACGCCGGCGACCAGCCGGACCTGCCCGCCCTGCTGGCGCAGTGGCAGGCGGCGGCATCCGCTGCCTGAGGCGGGGACGCAGGGGCAGACACGCACGTCTGCCCCTATTAGCTAGCGCGCTAGAGCGCCTGCGCCTGCTCGATCCACTCTTCGGGGTTGGCTACCGCCGGGGCTTTGGTGATCTCGCGTAGCGCTTCCGGCGTGGCCTGGGCCAGGTCGGCGTAGTGGGTGTAGCCCGCCTCGCTCAAC
>NZ_JAYRVJ010000052.1:0-7405 GCF_041918635.1 Promineifilum sp. (SeqCode) | reverse complement strand
CCGGTGACGAGCGCGACTGTTCCGGTAAGAACTGCCATATGTGGTGACCTTCCTGTGTGTGTAAGTAGGGGCCTATTTTGCCTCAGTACACACGCCGGTCAACCACTGCCCAGACCTGACAGGTGGGCGGCCAATGGGTCTCTGAGACGAACGAGACTTGTGGCCGCCCACCTATCAGGTCTTCACTCAATTGGCGACTGCCACTACATCCACGGTTGCCATGAACTGCTGGATCACCTCGATCGTTTCGGCCGTCTGCTCGATTTGTGGGTTATGCCCGGCATGTTCGATCAGCTCCAGCCGCGCATGCGGCAGTCTATCCGCCAGGATGGCCTGATGTTCCGGCGGAAACAGGAAGTCGTGACGGCCGGCCAAGACCAGCGTGGGCGCTGCGATCTCGCCGAGGCGATCCATGACCGTCCAGCCCGCCAGCAGCCGGCTGCCGCCAAAGATGAGCGCCTCGGGCCGCATGGTCATGGGCGGCCCTAAGCCCAGGCGGTAGCCCAACGCCAGGAGGCTGGGGTGGTACAGGAAGCTCGGGTGGTAGTCGTACGCTTTAGCCAGCTTCAACGCGGTCGGCAGGAATTCGTCCGGTGTGATCTGGCCGTTGTAGAAACGGCGAGCGTCTTGCACGATGGCGGCGCTGAAGCCGCGTCGCGCCAGAAGCTCCGGCGCGTTGTCCCGCGCCCAGCGCGCGTCGCCGCAGGTATCCATCAAGATGAGATGCGAAACCCTGTGCGGGTAGCGGAGCGCATACTCCAGGGCCACGTTGCCGCCAAAGGAGTGGCCGAGCACCGCCCACTGCTCAAAGCCTAGCGCCTGGCGCAGCGCGTCCGCATCGGCCGTGAGGTTTTCCCAGGTCATGGTCGATACATCGGCCCCTTCCGAGCGGCCGTTGCAGCGATGGTCATAAAAGACCAGGGTGAAGCGCTCCGCCAGAGGCTCGAGCGGCAGCAAGGTGGTGTGATCGAGGCCGGGGCCGCCGTGCATGAGGAGTAGCGGATACCCCTGTCCGATGATCTTAACGAACAGGGACACGTCTCGAATGGTCATGGTTGTCATTGTTCGCCTCCGCGGCCCAGTCATCGGCCGCTCCATCTATCTCGTCTAGCCCATAGCCGCCCTCGATCAACTCCACCAGCCGCCGCGTGAAGCGGGTCGCCGGCGCGCCGTCGATGATGTCGTGGTTGAACGCCAGCGTCAGGTTGAGCACCTCTCGCGGCTCGACCCGCCCCTCGACGACGAGCGGCTTCCAGGAAGCGCCGCCCACGACCAGGCTGAGGGTCTGCGATGAGGGCGTCAACCCCCAGCCGCTGTGGCCCCCGCCGAACATGCCGACCGAGCTGACGCCGACCGTGCCCGCCATTGACACGGCGAGCGCCGGGTTGCGGCTCATGACCGCGCCAAACACAGATTTGAACAGCCCGGACAGCGGCCAGGGCAGCAACATGGCCGAACGATACCAGTTGGGCATGCCGCGGTTTGCCGGCGCTGGCGTGGACTGCACCGCGCGAATCTCCCGATGGATGTCCAGGTACGTCTTGCGGTTGGCGGCGTGGATGACGTGCCCCATCAGGGCGCGCCTGTCGCCAACGTGCCCTTCCACCATGATTCCCACGTCAACGTCGTCAAACGTGACGAGTTGTTTGCGGCCTTTCAGATAGCTCTGCACGCTCTTGTCCTCGTCCACCGCGCGGGCCAGGCAGAAGACCAGGAAGCCGGTGAAGGAGAGCGCCTCCCCGGTGCGCGCCTTGTACGCCGCGATGGCCTGCCGGGCGACCGTCACATCCACTTCCAACAGGCCGTAGACGGTGTGGGGCAACCAGGCCATATCGAGCGTGTTCAACCACACGCGGCGTCCTGGGGCGAGATCCGTGACGTGATAGGACCCAAGTTTCTCATTCATGGTAAGCGTCCTCTATTCCTCAGCGCGCTGATCACCAGCACGGCGCGCACAAAGCTCCACACCAGCGAAAACACGCCACCGACGGCAGCGATCATCGAAAAATCGGGCATGTAAAGCTTCAAGTAACCGCGCCGTTTGCTCAACAAGGGCTTCAGGGTCAGGGCGATTAGCAGATTCAGAATGAACGGGAACACGAAGTGAAGCCGCCACGCTTTCCCGGTACTCGGGCGGCGCTGAGGGCCTGCGCCCCGGCGGCTACTCAGGCGCAACGTGGCGGCAACGTCAGCGATTTGGAAGGCCGGAATGAGCAACTGAGCGCGTAACATCCAGGGGAGCATGCGAGTAAACGCAGGGGAGCCGGGTTCTTCCCCGGCCAGCAGCGCGGTTGCGCCTGTCCCGAATTCCGTGAGCACCGGCATGTACCAATGGGTGTTGGCGTTGTAAAGTAACACGATGCCCTTCTTCTGTTCCGGTAGCAGGGCGAAATAGCCGCCGAAGTCGGGCAGCGTGCCGTTGTGCCAGACAACCTGCGTGTGGCCGATGTGATCGACCGACCACCCCATCCCGTATTGGCCCAAATCGATCCCTTTGACCAGCAGCCGCTCAAAGGGGCTGCGCCCCCCGGTGCCGCAGGCCACGGCGGCGCGGTGCATCTCGGCGATTCCCTCGGCCGAGAGGAGTTGCGCGTCTCCACAGCGCCCGCCGTTCAACTGGGCGATGAGGTAGCGGGCCAAATCCTCCGCTGTCGAAATGAGCAGCCCGGCGGCCAGCGCGCCGTGGGGCAGCGGCACGTCCGGGGCGGCGACGGGCAGCCCGAACCAGAACTGGTGTCCGACCGCCAGGCCGTTTTGTTTCGCCAGGGCCGGCGAGGTGTAGGTGTGGGTCATACCCAGCGGATCGAAGATGTGGCGCTGGACGTAGTCCGCGTATGATTCGCCGCTGGCGGCTTCAACTATCAGCCCGAGCAGCTGGTAGTTCGAGTTGCTGTACTCGAAGGCCGAGCCTACCGGGCGGGCCAGGGCAAGTGACGACAGCGACCGCGCCTGCCGTTCGGCCGCGCCGGGGCTGTCGTCGCTATCGGCCAGGACGAGTTCGCCCACTGACGTGGGCAAGCTGCTGGTGTGGTTCAGCAGATGGCGCACGGTCATCTGGGCAGAGGCCTGGGGATCGGCTACGCGGAACCAGGGCAGGTAGCGTTGGATGGGGGTGTCGAGATCGATTTGGCCCGCTTCGACCAACTGCATCACGGCCAGCGCGGTAAACGATTTGGTGAGCGAGCCGATGAAGAAGGGCGTCTGCGGCGTGGGCGTCTCGCCGCCGGGGCGGGCCTGGCCGAAGCCGCGCGTGTGAACGATCTGATCGCCTTCGACGATGGCGAGCGACACGCCGGGCAGGCGCAGGCGACCCATCTGTTGTTCAACGTAGGCGTCGATTGCGTCAAAGCGAGCACTCGTGGAAGTTGGTTGACTCGAAGTGGGCTTGACAAACGGATTGCGGGCCGCGGCCGGCGCGGTCGCACAGGTATCGCGGGTCATTGTTGGACTCCCCTCAGTGGCTGCCCGTGGAGGGGCGGCGATGGCGTCGAAGGAACGAGCCGCCCTACGAATCGTCCTGCCGCAATGAACTACGTATTATTATGGAATATTCCGCGCCCACTTGTCAATCACGCCAGACTTCAGGGCAGCTGTATAGAGAAGAACGAGATGCCGATAAACGCCGATACAGCGCTGATTCTCGCAGTTGGGGCCATCAACAGCACTAAGAAAAGCGTCGCCCCTCGACGACGGCCTGCACGATTTCCTCCGCCGTCAACTCGAGATCGATCCCCTCAATGTCCAGCGGAGAAGCGGTCACTCGTTCCGGCCTCACCACGAATATACGGCCATCCCGACGCTTAATGCGAACCTCGCCTTCAGCCGCGGCTCGATTCAACAAGGAGGCCAAGTTCTGCCGGGCCTCGGTGTAAGTGTAGATAATGGTCATCTGGCCACCTCTAAAACCATCACGCCATGCGCCTGGGCATGATGGCGAAGAGAAACATCCAGTGTCAGCAATGGGCTGCGATACTTTTCTGCGCAGCGTATCAAGTACGCATCATAAGCGTAGATGTTAAAGCGCTGGGCGATTGGAATGGACAGGCTCAATTCGACCTCCACAAATCGCACTGGTATCGCTTGGTACTGAGCCAGAAGCCCGAGCGCCTGAGCGCCGTTGATTCGCTGCCTCTTGAGCATGGTGGACAGAGCATTGCCAACCTCAAAGTGAACAGATGCGGGTGCTATCAGATCGGCTCCAGTAGTCAACTGGATAAGTGTCTCTTTTTGAGACTCGTTTGCCATAACCGCAATAAGCGCCGATGCATCGATGACAATATCCATGATCAACACACCCGAGTTGTACGTATGTACAAGTAGTATAATGGATTGTCATGCGCAAATCAAGGCGCAAAGCTATGTCGCGTATCCGCCCCCACGTCGCCAAGCCCGACCGCCCGAGGGGGCGGCCGGGCTTCACGATGTTACAGCGTGTGGAGATGATCGGTAGCGACGCCTGTTACATTGGGGCCGCGTAAGGGTTGCCGAGGCATCACTTCTTTAAGCCCGGCCAAACGGTTCTCAAAAGGGGCTATCCGGCCTAAAGATGATACGGACGCGCGTCATATCCCTATCAGACTTAACCCGTACCTGAAAAAAGCGTCCATCCTCCAGCCAGCCGTTGGCGTTGAACTGAATCGAGCCGCCGGTTATAGGATGGCTTTCGCCTGGATAGAGGGTTTCCCGGTAAGCCTTGGCCGACCCTTGCATCAGCGAGGGCAATCCTGCCAATTCGCCAATGGTTAGCACGTCGTCGGCCACGGCCGCTTCCAACTCATTCAGCTTGACGAACCAGACGGGTACGGCGCCCAGACCGCGGAACATGGACTTGAGCGGCGCGAAGTCCACGTCCGGGCCATTCTTCCAGATGGTCACGTTATCCGTCGTCGGCGGCTGGCAATCAAAAGCGCCCAGATTGGTCCCATCCGGGAAGTCGAAGAAATCGAGCATGTTGAAGTCGGCCGGAATGCACGAAGGCTGGCGGTAGAAGACGATGACGGCCCACCGTCCATTGTGGATTATCTCATTGCGAACGATGCGGGCATAGAACGGCACTTGACCATTATCGTCAATACGTACCGATGCCGACGCGGTCGGCACGATCACCAGTAGCAAGACGATAACGACCAATAGCTTATACATACGACGAGTCACGCTACACCTTCCTTAATTTGCGCAGACATATACTGAAGCGGGCGACCGCCCTGCTGGCAGCGTTCAACGTCCCAACTGGCCCAAGGGTCATAGGAATCGTCTTGTCTATCGGTTGTGTCAGCAGGCGGATCTAGGTGATACCCATCAGGAAGGCATCGTGGCGTTACGGGAATAAGATCACTCCATCCTGTCGGATAGACGGCACGATGGCTGGATACCTCAGGGAGGTAACAACGCGACTTCTCTGGCAGACGCGAGAGAGTACCTTTCAGTATAGGTGGATATTACTGGGTAAGTCAACATTGAGAAAAAAGGCACAAAGCAATACCGGCCATAGCCAGTCTGGATGAACCTCCTTATAGAAGCCGGCGCGCGAGATGCCTAGACCAACGCCTTCCGCTATACTACCCTTCACATTACCGCTCAACGTCGCCGGCCGAAGAAACACTATCCGCGGATCGCGCCGCTCGGAAAGACAACAGGCTTTTCTGCTTGGCGCGCTTTGCGTCTTTGCGTGAGGTACTTTGATGACCCCACACCAAATCGAACAAGCCCTCGAACGCCTCCTCCCCCGCGTCACCAAGCCCGGTCGCTACACCGGCGGCGAATTGAACCAGGTCGTCAAGGATTGGCCCGACAGCGGGGACGCTGTCGGGGACACCGTCGGCTACCGCGTGGCGATGGCCTTCCCCGACATCTACGACATCGGCATGTCGAACCTGGGCTGGATGATTCACTACGACATCATCAACAAGCACCGCAACCTGCTGGCCGAGCGCGTCTTCTGCCCCTGGGACGACATGGAGGCGGCCATGCGCGCCCGCGGCATCCCGCTCTTCTCGCTGGAGACCAAGCACCCCATCCGCGACTTCGACATGCTGGCGATGACGCTGCCCTATGAGCAGTTGTTCACCAACGCGCTGAACCTGATGGACCTGGCCGGGCTGCCCGTGCGCTCGGCCGACCGGGACGAGACGTATCCGCTGGTCGTTGCCGGCGGCCACGCCTGCTACAACCCGGAGCCGATGGCCCCGTTCATCGACGTGTTCGTCATCGGCGAAGGGGAGGAGGTGCTGCTGGAGATTATCGGCACCATGCGCGCCGCGGCCCACCTCGATCGCGAGACGCAGTTGCGCCACGTGGCCGGCATCCGCGGCTGCTACGTGCCCCGCTTCTACGCCGTAACTTATCACGACGACGGCACGATTGCCGCCATTACCCCCACCATGCCCGAAGCGCCGCCCAGGGTGCTGAAGGCCATCGTGCCCGTCCTGCCGCCGCCCGTCACCGACTTCATCGTGCCCTTCGTCGAGACGGTGCACAACCGCGCCCCCATCGAGATCATGCGCGGCTGCACCCGCGGCTGCCGCTTCTGCCACGCCGGTATGGTCACCCGCCCGGTGCGCGAGCGGCCGGTCGAAGAAGTCCTGGCGGCCATGGAGCGCATCCTCGACAAGACCGGCTACGAGGAGATCGCCCTGCTGTCGCTCTCATCCAGCGACTATACCCACGTGCTGGAACTGACGCGGCGCATCGGCGAGCGCTTCAGCGGGCTGGGGCTGAACATCTCCCTGCCGTCGCTGCGCATCGAGACGGTCAGCACGCAACTGATGGACAACCTGGGCGACGGCAAGCGCAGCGGCTTCACGCTGGCCCCCGAGGCGGCCACGGAGAAGATGCGCAACATCATCAACAAGTACGTCACCCACGAACAACTGCTGGAGACGGCCCGTGAGATCTACCGGCGCGACTGGCGGACGATCAAGCTCTACTTCATGATCGGCCACCCCCAGGAGGAGATGAGCGACGTAGCGGCCATCGTTGATCTGTCGCGACAGGTGCTGGCCGAGGGGCGGCGCTTCCACCACAACAAGGCCGCCGTCAATGTCGGCGTCAGCACCTTCATCCCCAAACCCCACACTCCCTTCCAATGGGAGCCGATGGGGCGCATGGCGGACATCCGCGCCAAGCTGAGCTACCTGGTACAGGAGTTCCGCCGCCCCGGTCTGCGACTGCGCTGGAACGACCCAGACGAGTCGGTCTTCGAGGGCATGCTGACCCGCGGCGACCGGCGCATGGCTGAGGTGGTCGAGCGAGCCTGGCGCAAGGGGGCCAGGTTCGACGCCTGGCAGAACCACTTCGCCCGCAACGCCTGGCAGGCGTCGCTGGCCGAGGAAGGGCTGGACGCGGCCTTCTACACCCACCGGCCGCGGCGGATTGACGAGGTCTTCCCCTGGGAGCACATCGACGT
>NZ_JAYRVJ010000051.1:0-2488 GCF_041918635.1 Promineifilum sp. (SeqCode) | reverse complement strand
CTGATGACGCAGCACAGCGACCAGGGCTGCCGCGTCGTGGATCGGGGGACACACTTCGAGTACACCGTCGAGCGCTGCCCCCACTGCTGGGGCCAGACTGCCCGGCAGCCGCTCTGCCACGTGACGGTGGGGCTGCTACACGAGGCGCTCAGCGCCTTCGGCCGGGGACAAGAGTTCCGCGTGGCCCAGACCAGTTGCCGGGCCGTGGGGGCGGCGGCCTGCGTCTTCCGCGTCGAGAAAGAGCCTATCGCATGATTCGCGCCCGCCTCCGCGCCCTGCGTCCCGAGCTGCTGATCGCGCTGGGCTACCTCATCCTGCCGCTGCTGCTCTACGCCGGGGTCACGCTGGGGCCGCGCACCATGGCGCCGGCCGACAACCTGTACCAGTGGGCCCCGTGGCGCGACCACGCCGCCGCGTTCGGCGTCGAGCAGCCCCACAACGCCCTCATCGGCGACCTGGTCATCCAGAACTACGCCTGGAAGCGCTTCACGCTGGAGAGCCTGCGCGGCGGCGAGATACCGCTGTGGAACCCCTACCTGTTCGGCGGCGCGCCCTTCCTGGCTAACGGCCAGCACTCGGCCCTCTACCCGTTCAGCGTGCTGTTCCTCGTCCTGCCGCTGGCTAAGGCGTACGGCTGGTTCACGCTCAGCCAGGTGTGGCTGGCCGGGCTGAGTATGTACGCTTTCGGGCGCATCCTGGGCATGCGGCGGGGGGGCGCGGCGCTGGCCGGCTTCGCCTACCAGGGGGCGCAATTCCTGATCATCAGCGCCGCCGTCTTCCCAATGATTGTCGCCGCCGTCGCGTGGCTGCCGCTGCTGCTGGGCTGCATCGAGCGGGTGATCGCCCTCAGCGCCGGGCCGGCGGCCGGGCGCGGGCGGGCGCTGCCCTGGGCGGCGGTTGGGGCAGTGACCCTCGGCGCGCAAGTCCTCGCCGGCCACGCCGAGTTCACCTATTACACGCTGCTCATCATGGGCCTCTACGCGGCGTGGCGGCTCTTGAGTGAGTTGCGCGTGGCGAGTGACGAGCGACGAGTGAAAGGAGAATAGGCTCACGCAAAGGACGCTAAGAGCGCCAAGAACGCAAAGAAGAGTCCTCTTTCTTTGCGCTCTTGGCATCCTTTGCGCGCTTTGCGTGAGCCTCTTCCCCTCTCCTTCCTCGTCCGCGCCTCGGGCTGGCTGATCGCGCTGGTGGTCGTCGGGCTGCTCATCGCCGCCGTGCAGCTCGTGCCGCTCTACGAGGTGGGGCAGGTCAACTTCCGCGCCGGCTCGGCCAGCTACGAGGAGGTGCGCGGCTGGGCCTTCCCGTGGCGCAACGCGGTCACGCTGCTGCTGCCCAACTTTTACGGCAGCCCGGCTCACCACAGCTACCGCGACGTCTTCACCGGCCAGGTGACGCCCCTGACGCTCAACGCCGCCGGCCAGCCTAACCCGCACGGCCCGGGCACGAGCAGTTGGGGCATCAAGAACTACGTCGAGGGCGCGGCCTACATGGGGCTGCTGCCGCTGCTGCTGGCGGCGCTGGGGGCTCTGGCCCTGCTGCGCTGGCGGACGCTGGCCGCGGCCCGGCGGGCGCACACGCTGTTCTTCGTCGGGCTGGCGCTCTTCTCCGTGGCCTTCATCTTCGGCACGCCACTCTACGCCCTGCTCTACTATGGCCTGCCGTTCATTGACCAGTTGCACACCCCCTTCCGCTGGGTCTTCCCGCTGGCGCTGGCCGTGGCGGCGCTGGCCGGCTTCGGTGTGGATGAGGTGCTGGCGGGGTGGGAAGAGGCTCACGCAAAGGGCGCCAGGGACGCTAAGAGAAATAATCTTTCTTTGCGTCCTTTGTTTCCTTTGCGTTCTTTGCGTGAGCCTCTTCCCCAGTCAGTAATACTCGGCTGGCTGGCCGTCATCGGCGGGGTGCTCGTGGCTGTGGCGCTACTGGGGTCGCGGCTGGCCTACGGCTGGGCGCGGCCGTGGGTGGAGCGGCTGTTCCACGGGCTGGCCCAGGCGGGCGACGCCTTCCCCACGGCCGAGGCGTTCTACAGCTACCAGTTCTGGTGGGCGCTGCTGTTCGCCGGGCTGCTGGTCGCGTCGGGGGGCGTGCTGCTGCTGGCGACGCGGCGGCGCGGCTGGTTCGTGGCCGCCTGCGCCCTGATCGTCGTTGACCTCTACGCGGCCAGCGTTGGCTTCAACGCCGCCGTCGACCCGGCGCTGCTCGACTTCACGCCGGCGGCCGTCGAGTGGCTGCAAGCGCAGCCGGGCGAGTGGCGGCTGACCACCTACGACCCGACGGGCGCGAAGCCGCTGAACGCCAACACCCCCTGGCTGCACAGTCTGGCCGACGTGCGCGGCTACGACTCCATCATCCCCCGCCAGTACACTGAGTTCATGGCCGCCATCGAAGCCCAGAACGGGCTGGCCTTCAACCGCATCCAGCCCATCGGCAGCCCGGCGGCGCTCGATTCGCCGCTGTTGGCCGTCCTGGGGGCGCGCTACGTGCCGACCGT
>NZ_JAYRVJ010000050.1:0-11053 GCF_041918635.1 Promineifilum sp. (SeqCode) | reverse complement strand
GCCCGATAACATCCGGTTAGGGATCGCCCCGCTCTATAACACGTTCGCGGATATACATACGGCCGTCGAACGGCTGCGGACTGTGGTCGTTGACCGCCTCTACGAGCGCTACGACGCGGCGGGCCTGACCGTGACGTGACAGCCGGCGCGGCGATCCGGGTGAAGTTATGAAACCCCTACAACGCTTCCAGACCGGCGCGGGCCGGATCATCTACTCCTTCCCGGTGCAATCCTTCCCGACACTGGTGAACAACATCTACGTCATCGACGACGGCGAGCAGCTTATTCTGGTCGACAGCGGCTCCGGCATGGAGCGGGCCAACGCCGACCTGCTGGCCGGGTTCGCCGCCATCGGCGAGCAGTTCGGCCGGCCCATGTCGCTGGCCGACATCGGCGCTATCCTCATCACCCACGGCCACATCGACCACTTCGGCGGCCTGCCCTTCATCCGGCGCTACACCGACGCGCCCATCGGCGTCCACATCCTCGACCGGCGCGTGCTCTCCAACCACGAAGAGCGGGTGGTCTTTTCCTATCGCCGGCTGGAGACCTTCCTGGAGGGCGCGGGCGTCTCGGCCGAACAGCGCGAGGTGCTGATGAGCGTCTACCTGTTCGCCAAGACCTACTATCGTTCGACGCCGGTACAGTTCCTTCTGGAAGAGGGGCAACCGACGGTGGGCGGCATCGGCGTCTACCACACGCCCGGCCATTGCCCCGGCCAGGTCTGCCTGCACGTGGACGACGTGCTGCTGACGGCCGACCACGTCCTGTCGCGCATCACCCCCCACCAGGCCCCGGAGAGCATCACCCACGATATGGGGTTGGGCCACTACTTCGACTCGCTGGACAAGATCGAGCGGCTGACGGGATTCGGGCTGGGGCTGGGCGGGCATGAGGATCCTATCGAGGATATACCGGCCCGCATCCGCGCCATCCGCGCCGCGCACGACGAGCGACTGTGCAAGGTGATGGAGATCTGCCGCGAGCCGAAGTCCATCGCCGCCATCAGCCGCGACCTATTTGGCAATGTGGATAGCTATCACGTCCTGCTGGCCCTGGAAGAGACGGGCGCGCATGTCGAACATCTTCACCAGCGCGGCGAACTGGTCGCCGCCAACCTGGAGGAGATCGAGCGGACGAGCCGGCCGGTGGTGCGGTACGTGAGAGGATAGAGAAAAGCAGGGGAGCGGGGGAGCAGGGGTGCAGGGGAGAAAAAGAGCCATTAGGGATTTTTTGCTCCCCGCCCCCTGCTCCCCCGCTCCCCTGCCCAAGCGCCATGCCCAATCCCGAAACGATAGCCCTGGCTCTCCTCGGCTGGTGGGATGCCGGACACGCCGACCTGCCCTGGCGGCGGACGCGGGACGCCTACGCCATCTGGGTGGCGGAGATCATGCTCCAGCAGACCCAGATTGCCACGGTGTTGCCCTATTACGAGCGCTGGATGGCCCGCTTTCCGACGGTCGCGGTGCTGGCTGCCGCGCCGCTGGATGACGTGCTGAAGCTGTGGGAGGGATTGGGCTACTACAGCCGGGCGCGCCACCTCCACACCGCGGCGCAACACGTTGTTCGCGACCACAGCGGCCAACTGCCCCAGACGCTGGGCGAACTCATGGAGCTGCCCGGCATCGGCCGCTACACCGCCGGGGCCGTTGCCTCCATCGCCTATGGCGTGGCCGCGCCGGTGCTGGATGGCAACGTCATCCGCGTCCTCAGCCGCGTGTTCGACCTGGCTGAAGACGTGACCCAGTCAGCCACGCGCAGCCGGCTGTGGCATTTGGCCGGGGAGCTTGTGCCCGCCGAACGCCCCGGCGATTTCAACCAGGCGCTGATGGAGCTGGGACAGCAAATCTGTGTATCGCAGAACCCGCGCTGCCTCATCTGCCCGCTCAACACGCTTTGCCTGGCCCGGCAGCGGGGGACGCAGCTGGAGCGGCCGGTGCGCCCGCCGCGCCGCCGAACGCCCTACTTCGACGTGGTGGCGGGGGTCATCTGGGAGACGGGCGCGCCATCGCGACAAGGGCGCTTTCTCATCGCCCAGCGGCCGTTGGGCGGGCTGCTCGGCGGGCTATGGGAGTTCCCCGGCGGCAAGGTGGAGCCGGGCGAGGCATTGCCCGACGCGCTGCGGCGCGAGATACGGGAGGAGCTGGCGCTCGACGTGACGCCGGGTAACTTCCTGGTCGAAATCCCCCACGCCTACACCCATTTTCGCATCACCCTCCACGCCTTCCACGCTGCCTACACTGGCGGCGAGCCGCAAGACATCGGCGTGGCCGCCCACGCCTGGGTGGCGCTTGATGAAGTAGATCGGTATGCGTTCGCGGTGACGGATCGAAAGATTATCAGGCAACTACAGGAGACAATAATCTGAACTCTCGACTAGAGAAGCCGATCAATCTGGTCGGCCTGCTCAGCCGTTAGCCCGCGTATCTCCAAATAGGCTTGGAGGAAATCAACCGGCGGACTGGCCCGTAGCCAACTTGGCCGCAACCAGAACCCGGGCAAGACGGACGATTCTACTCGTTCATCATCTTCGGTAGCGAACAACTCATATTCACCCCGCGCATCTAGCCGGTAGAAATCAGCCCGCCTCCTTCCCTCGCGCGAATCGATGATCCAGTATTCGGGGATACCAGCCGTTCGATACTCGGTAAACTTCTCATATCGGGCGCAGCGCACGCTCTCATCGGAGATAATCTCCACCACCAAATCAGCCGGGCCATCAAGATACTGTCTTTGAACACGCGTGAGATTCGCGTTCAGCACGACAGAGATGTCCGGCTCCCTCTGGGAGTTAGTTGTTTCTAGCCGCATGGGGAAGGGAGCGGTAAACACCCTGCCCAGCTTTAGTCGTGTGACGTATAGGAGAAGTAACGCTTGGAGAAATCCCAGAATCGTCTGGTGCGCGTCGGTGGCTGGCATATGAACGATGACCTCTCCATCTACCCATTCGGCATGGGTATCTTCATCTGCCCAGGCAAGGTACTCCTCGAAGCTCATTGGTAAGCGAGGTGTTACCTTAACTCCCTGTGCGTCTAGTTGTTGTGCGGTCATACTGTTTCTCCCGCGAAAGACGAACCAATCCTGTGCGTCATTCAGTACCAGTATAACACAGCACGGCTGCGACCGATCTTGACAAGGCTGGCGCCGATTGAACTAATCTACCCGTTTTCGCCGCTGCACCAGCACCGTCATCGCCCCCCAGAAGAGGGCCATGCCCGCCAAAGCGGCCCAGGTGATGGCGACGTGGGTCTCCGTATGCCGGTAGTCCAGGCTCAGCTTATCGCCCAGCGCGGCCGAGGCGCACTCAACGGTGGTCGTCGGCTCGGTCGTGCCCAGTTGCGGGTTGGGCGGCAGCCAGACGGCGGAACAGGCCACGCTCTTGTCCTCGTCCAGCCCGGCCAAATCGGCCGAGGAGCCCATCGCGTCCATCGTCCAGTGCGAGATGACCAGCTTCGAGGCGATGTTGGCCCCGGCGCTGTCGCCCAGCGGAAAGAGCGTGCCGGACAGGATGATCTGGACGAACAGTTGCACCAGGATGATGTAGAGCACCACGTCCTGCGACGGCACGACGGCCGAGATGAACAGGCCGAACATGATGCTGGCGATGACGGCGATCAGCAAGGTGAAGAACAACTCCCACGCCCCCGACGGGAAAATATCGAAGACGGGGTCGAAGTCCATGTTGACCTTCAGGCTCATGATGAGCAGCACGCTGGCAACCTGGAAGACGGCGAACGCGCCCAGCACCACCGCCTTGGCGATGACGTAGGATCCGACACGCAAGTTCACCGCCCGCTCGCGGCGAAAGATGGCCCGCTCCTTGACGATCTCGTACGATGCGCCGAACGTGCCTGCCTGGGTCAGCGCCAGGCCGAGCATGACGATAAGTTGCTGCGCGGTGGAGGCCGGGATGTAGTCCTCGCTCAGGTCATTGACCCGCTCCTCCGTCAGTTCGCCGTCCGCCTCCAGTTGGGCGATCTGATCCTCCACGTCCTGGCGCAGCCGCTCCTCGATCTGGGCGAAGGTCTCGGGCCGGCCGGTGATGTCGTGCTCGCCGCTGACCAGCATGAAGAGCAGGGCGATGATGGGCATCATCAGCAGCAGGATGAACAGCGTCCGCTTGTCGTTGCGGATCAGATCGATGTGGCGGCGGGCCAGGATGGGAATCTGGCGCAGGCCGGAGTCGCGGCCGCGCGGCGGTTGCTGCCGCGCCGCGTATTGCCCGCCATAGCCGCCGAGCATGAGCTGTTGCTGGCGGGCGGCGATGTACTGCTGGAATTGCGGGGACTGGCGGTAGTGCTCGGCCCAGACCACGCCTGCCTCGACCCGCGGCGGCTTGCCATCCTTGCTCTTGGACGCGGACGCCAGCCGCGACTGCACGGCCGGATAAGCGGCCTGCAGGTTGGCCGGCAGGGGCTTGCCGGCCGCCGGGTCTACCTCCTGGGTCAGCTTCAGGTAGATGTCGGCGAAGTCCTGGGCCTGGAAGTACTGGATGGCTTCGCCTGGCGGGCCGTAGTAGGACAAGTACCCCTGGCTGAGAAAGGCGACGTGGTCGCACTGCTCAATGTTGGCGGTGGCGTGGGTCACCAGGACGACCGTCTTGCCCCGGTCGGCCAGCCGGTTCAGGTCGTACATCATCTTCTTCTCCAGACCGGGGTCAAGGCCGGAGGTAGGCTCGTCCAGGAAGAGCAGGTCGGGCTGGGCCAGAAGCTCGACGGCGATGCTGACCCGCTTGCGCTGGCCGCCGCTGAGGACGCGCACCGGCTTGCCCACGTGCGCGCCCATATCGACCATCTCCAGCACATCGTGCATGCGCTTCTCAATCTCGGCCTTGCCCGCGTCGGGCAGGCGCAGCTTGGCGGCGTAGTAGAGCGCCTTGCCGACGGTCAATTCGCGGTGGATGATGTCATCCTGGGGCACGTAGCCCATGATCATCCGGTAGGCGTCGAGGTTGGGGTAGAGTTGCTCGCCGTCAATGAGCATCTGCCCCTGCGTGGCCGGATTAAAGCCGTTCATGGCCCGCAGCAGCGTGCTCTTGCCCGCCCCGCTGCCGCCCACCAGCGACACGAACTCCCCGGCCAGCACGGCCAGCGAGACGTCGGTCAGGATCATCCGGCCGCCGGCGACCTGCTTGCCGAGCATGATCGCGTCGAGGCGGTGGCCGCGGCTGATGGACGTGGTCAGCGCCTTGGCTTCGATGTCATAGACGAGCTTGTACGGCCCGATCTGGATGACCGCGCCCTTGGTCAGCGGCAGCCAGGCCACAACGCGCTGGCCGTCCACGAACGTGCCGTTGGCGCTGCCCAGGTCGCGGATGACGTACCCGCCGTCGGGCTGGCGGCGGATCTCGGCGTGGCGGCGAGAGACAGAGGGATGATCGAGGTGAACCTCACAGGCAGCGTCGCGGCCGATGACCGCCTGCTGGTACTGGCCGAGCTGCTGCATGCCCAGCGGCCGGGTCTGTACCCCGCCGCCCGCCAGAGGTTTCAGGCCCAGGCTGAGCGAGTTGCCCGTCAGGTCGCCGATGCGCAGCACGTCCCCTTCGTGGAGCGTCTGGGGCGCGTTGGCCGGCATCTGGAGGCCGTTGTGCAGTGTGCCGTTGGTGCTGCCCAGGTCGGTGATACGCACCTCCATCGCCCCGTCGCTCTCCAGCCGCAGATGGTGGCCGGAGACGGTCGGAAAGTTGACGACGATGTCGTTATCGGGCGCGCGGCCCAGGCGCATGATCGGTTTGTCGAGCGCCCGCTCTTCCTTCTGGCCGCCAGGCCAACTGATGACCAGGATGGCCTTGTCCTGCTGAGGAATGACCAGGGTACTCAGGGCGTCGGCGGCGACCCCGAACCCTCCCCCCGGAAGGGGAGAGCCAGATGGGACGGCCTGGCGCAGGGGAAAGCCACAAGTTGGGCAGAACTGCGCCGCCGGCTGTATGGGGGAACTACACCGGGGGCAGGTGTTTGCGCCTCTGGCATCGCCCAGGGGCCGGCTGGCGGCCGGTGGGGCCAGCGGCGTCGATAGTTGTGTCGCCTTCAGATCGGCCGGCAGGGCCTTGCCGCAGTTGCGGCAGAACTTCGTGCCCGGTCGGTTTTGTGTTTGACAGTTGGGGCAGGTAATCACGATCTCCTCCTAACGCCACGTGCCGCTGGTATGTCCAAGAAAAATGAAGGCTCGACCATCCGGCGCGATCAGGATCGAGCCATTGGCATAATCTTGCGAACTACTGGCGCTGTCGCCGATCTCATAGGCCGTCAGCGCGCCCAGCCCGTCGCGCACCGCCTGGTTGTCACACCAAATTCGCCCGAAGCCGCGCACCGGCGTGGGTGGGCTGTTCGGCTCGCCACAACTGAAGTCGGGATCGCCCTCCCGCCACACGTCCGCGAAGCGCGCAAACGTGTTGTTGTTGTAGAGCACGTAGATGGCGTCGTTATCCTCACGCCACAACATCTGGCCGCGCTCGAACGGCGCGTAGCCGGTGTTGATACTGTTCTGGCCGGCGTTGAGGGGGCAGCCCAACTCATCAGACCACGCGCCGCGCAGGGCGGCCAGCACCTGGTATTGGCAAGGAGTGGGCAGAGCCGTCGGCAGCGGCGCGGCCATCGACGGCGCGCGGGTCAAACGCACGGCGTCGAGGTACAAGACACCTTCGTCAATACCGCTACCGCCCACGTAAAAGGCGATATTCTCGACGGCCGCCAAATCCATGACGCCGTTCTTGACTTCGGAGAACTCAGCTATCCGGAACGCTTCCTCCGACAACGGCACACAGAAGTCGCCGGCCGTCTTGTTCCTCAACGGCATCTCATGCTTCCACACTTCGCCGTTCTGTTCGCGGAACTGGATCACCAGATGGCCGGTGTAATCGTCATTGGCCAGCCAAAGACAGATGGAGGTGGCGTTGCGCCAGTCCATCGGGGCATCCATGTTCTTTTCGATGCCGGCGTAGTCGTCCCTGGCCTGGTTGATCCGGTAGCGCAAGGACGCAGCATGAGCGCCGGACATGGCCTGGGCCGCGGACAGAGACAGCGTCAACTCGTTCCCCGGCGCGTTCACCGTGTAGGCGCGGGTCAGGGTTGCGTCGTCGCCGTACTCGAAGTCCTCCACCATCAGGTCAGTCTCGATGGGCGCATTGGCCGGCGCGGCGGGTGTCGGCGTAGCGACAACCACGACGACCGTGACCGCTGGTTGGACGGCCGCGCTCGTGGCCACTTCTACAATGGCTTGAACAACCGGTGTGTCGGATGGGGGGGCAACGGCACTCTGGTTAACTGGGGTCTTCTCAGGGAGCATCGTGGGCGTGGCGGCCGCGGCGCTCGCCTCGGCCACAGCCGCGCCCTCCTCCGCGGACGACGTGACGACCTGGGTGACGATAGGCGCGGCAGGCGTCCCTGCGCCGGCCGCAGGCGCCGCTCCGTCGCCATCGAGCAGCGGGCGGAGCAGCAGCCACGCCACCAGCAGCAGCGCCAGCAGCCCCAACACGGCGATCAGCGGCTTCAGCCAGCCCGGCGACGAAGAGGCCGCGTGCTCCCGTTCCCAGCCGCGCGCGCCGGTGACAGAGGCGAAGGCCGCGGGGATTGGTTCGCGCCCGCCGCCGACGCCCTGCCCTGGCGCGCCTCCCTGACCGGCGGCGAATGGGCCGGAGACCGGCGCGCCCAGCGCCCGCGCGAAGGCCAGTGTCGAGGTGTAGCGCAGCGCGGGATCGAGTTGCAGAGCCTGGGCGACGGCCGCCTCCGTCTGCGGCGAGAGGTCGGGCCGGAACTGTCGCACCGGCGGCAGTCGCATGGGCGCGCCAGCCGGGTTGTGACCGGTCAGCAGTTGATGAACAACCACGCCCAGGCTATAGACATCGGAGCGCGCGTCGGTCTGGCCGTGGCCATACTGCTCCGGCGGGGCGTAGCCGGGCGTGCCCAGCCGGATGGTGTCATGCGTCTGGCCGGCTTTGAATAGCCGGGCGATACCGAAATCGATCAGCTTCAGCGCGCCATCGGGCTGCACCATGATGTTACCTGGTTTCAGGTCACGGAAGATGATGGGCGGCGTCTGGCGGTGTAGATAGTCGAGCACGACGGCCAGTTGGCCGGCCCAGGCCAGCGCTTGCGCCTCCTGGAAGCCGCGAGGCGCGCGCAACAGGGCCTCCTCGAGCGTCTCGCCCTCGACGTATTCCATGACGAAGTAAGAGAAATCGCCCTGGGTGAAGTAGTCGATGACCCCGGCGATGCCCGGGTGTTTGAGCCGGGCCAGTATGCGCGCTTCCTGCTGGAAAGCGGCGACGGTCGCCTGTCGCTCGGCCGGCGCGACCAACGTCGCGTCCATCTCCTTGACCGCCACCGGCCGGCGGCCCAGCCGGGTATCGATGGCCTCGTAGACGACGCCCATCCCGCCCTGGCCCAGGAATCGAGCGATCTGGTAGCGCTCCTGCAAAACAGTTCCAATCGCCAGCACCGGCTCCTCCTCAGTTTAAGAAATGGCTACGGATTCGCACGGATCAAACGGATAGGTCTGGGTACACGGCGTCCATCCGTTTTATCCGTGCATATCCGTAGCCATTTATTCCTCCTCATGCTACCCCGTTACTTAGGCGCATTGGGGTCGGAAAGTCGCACCGTCTTGCTGCTGCTCAGTTTGATCGTCTTGCGCCCCTCGCTCGACAAACTTTCGCCCCGCTCCAGTCGCTCGGCCTCGGCCAGCGCGTTGCGGGCCAGTTCCGTCTCGCCCTGGTCCAGCAGGATGGTGTGGGCCGTGCGCAGCTTGCGCGTGGCGTTGGCGATGTCCTGGCGGGCCACATCGTCCAGCGCCTGGGTCTGCAACTTAAAGGCGGTCACTTTCTCCACAATGTTCATGACCCGGCCATTCACCTGCCGCGTCAGGTTGGGATCGGTCGTGACCTCGGCCGTCAGATCAGTTCGAGCCTCTTGCGCCGCGCCCCGCGAGGCGACGTGATAGCTCACCTGAGCCTGGGCAAAGCGATAGCGGCCGGGGTTGCGCGGCGGGATGAGCAACTCGACCAGGTAGGCCGCCCCGCTCTCGGCCAATTCCGGCAGGCCGAACTCCACCGTGCGCCCTTTCACCGCGCCGAAAGTGATGTCCTTGATGAGCGGCGTCACCTGCCAGACGCGGCGCGCCTCCACCCCCTGCACCAGCAACAGACGAAAAGCCAGATTCTGGGCCACGACCTGCATCTGCGAGAAGACCTCTTCGAAAATAAGGCCAACGTCTTCAGGCTTTTTAATCAGCAGCGCGTCGCCCAACTTGCCGGTGCGCTCGGCCACGTCGAGCAGGAAGTCCTCATTCCAGTCTGTGCCCAGCCCCAGCGCGATGAGCGGCACGCCGGCCGCGGCGATCTTGTCGGCTTCATGCCGGCAATCGTCCTCGCCCGTGGTCTGGCCGTCGGTGAGCACGATGAGCCGGCTGGCGACCTCAGGGGAGAGGTGCTTGGCGATCTCGGCCAGGCCGGCGCGCAGGGCCGGGGCCATCGACGTGCCGCCGCCCGCCTCCAGCCGGTTCACGCGCGACTCCAGCTTCTCCTTGTCGCGGACATTGGTGGCCGAGATGATCACGTCGGTGTGTACGTTGAAGGTGACCACCGAGATGAAGTCGGTCGGCTCCAGCCGGCTGATCATCGTCTTGACCGCCTCGCGCAACTGCTTCATCTTCTGGCCGCTCATGGAGCCGCTGCGATCCAGGACGAGGCTGAAGTTGAGGGGCAAACGCGCCTGCTCTTGCCTCTCGCCGGGGCGCGTCTCGAAATAGGCATACAGCACTTGCGGCTGCGGCAAATGCGGCAGGTAGTTCTTGCTGAACAGACCGGTGAAGTGTACAAAGTCGGACATTGGCGCGCCTCTTGGGAAACCATCCGCAGATTACGCAGATTTTAAGAGAGACAACCGGCAGTCTGTGTTTGCCAGGCCTCCTGGTTCACTCCAGATAGACGGCAATCGCGCTGATATTATCCTCGCCGCCGTTGTCATAGGCGGCGGCCACCAACTGGTCGCAGGCCGCTTGCGGGGTGACGCCGCCGCCGAGTATGGCGGCGATCTGTGGGTTACGAACCATTTCCCACAACCCGTCGGAACAGAGCAGCAGCCGGTCGCCAACCTGTAACGTCAGGTTGAACACGTCCACCTTCACGTCTTCGCGCTCGCCTACGGAGCGATATATTTCGTTCTTCTGCGGGTGAGTGTAAATCTGCTCTTCGGTGATCTGCCCGGCCTTGAAGAGGCTGTAGACCAGCGAGTGATCCTGGCTGACCTGCGCCAATTGGCCGGCGCGCAGCAGGTAGGCGCGACTGTCGCCGACGTTGGCGACGGCGGCCTTGTTGCCCACGACCAGCAGCGCGGCGATGGTCGTGCCGCGGTTGGAACCGAGTTGCCGGCGCTTGTCATGGACGAGCCGGTTAGCCTCCTCGACCAGGCTACGAATGGTCGCGTCGGGTGGCAAAGGCTCCGTCGGGACCTCGAGCTTGCGCGTTCCGGTGCGCTGGAGGTCGTGCAGGATACGCCCCTCGACAAATTCGCGGAACGCCCGGCGCACGGAGTCGCGGCTGGCCTTCTCCCCCTCCTGATAACCGCCCATGCCGTCGGCCACGATGTAAAGGCCGATCGGCTCCATCTCGCCGCTCTGGTCCAGGCTGTAATCCAGCTTGGCGACGTAGTCCTCGTTGTGGTCGCGCACGCGCCCAACGTGTGTCGCCGTGCCGGAGGTCTGGCGTAGCACCCGGCTCTGCGCGGCCTGGATGCCGGTCAGCGTCGGCGGGTCGTTGGGCGGGGCCGGTGTCCCAGACCCCGACCCCGGCGGGGAGGAAGGAACGGTCGGCGCATCCGGCGCGGGGTCTGGGGGCGCATCCGGCGGCTGGAGGTGGCGCACCGTCGGCTGTTCGCTGGCGGGCAGTTGGGGCGCGGGCGGCGGCGAGGACAGTTGCGCCGGCGGGTGGCCGCCGACCAACCGGTTGCCGCAGTTAGTGCAGAAGCGCGCGTTGGCCCGCACCGTCGCCCCACAGACCGAACAGAGGATAGTGCTGCTCTCGTTTATCGCCATCGCTCCAACACCTCGCCCGGCTTTC
>NZ_JAYRVJ010000049.1:0-6171 GCF_041918635.1 Promineifilum sp. (SeqCode) | reverse complement strand
TCGGCGTCCAGGCGGCCGGTGGTGTTGACGGTCACATTGCTGGCGCCGCTGGCGGTGGCGTTGGCGCTGGTGGTGGGGAACGCTTCCAGATCGATGGTGCTGGCGCCGGAAGCATTGGCCGCCAGCGTGCCGCCCTGGCCGGTCAGGGTGATGGTGCTGGCCCCGGACGCCTCCAGTTGCGCATCGCCGCGATCGCCGTCCAGGGCGATCGTGCTGGCCCCGGAAGCGTGCAGTCGCGTGTTGCCGCTGGTCAGGTCGCCCGCCATGCGGCTGGCCCCGCTGGCCTCGCCCTCGAAGGCGTCGGACGACGTGAAGCCGCTCAGTTGCGCCTGGGCGGCCCCGCTCAGGTCCAGCGCCGCGAGCGAGGGCATCGTGATCTCGTATTCCATCGTCGCCTGGCCCACGTTGAGCACGTCTTCCAGGCCGATACGGACCCGGTCGCCCGCCTGTTCGGCCAGCAGGTACTGCTCCAGGTTGTCGTCGACGCGCACGACGACCCGATACTCCGCCCCCTGCGTAATGGCGCCCTCGAAGGCGTGGCTGATCTCGACCTGATTGAAGTCGCTATAGTCGAACTCCCGCGTGACGACGTTGCCGGAGCCGGTGGTCATCTGGACATTACAGCCGGCCAGGGCCGCCAGCCCGACCAGCCACAGGCACACGAATATCCAATGCAGTCTACTCTTCAGGTTCATGGTACTTCCCCTTGTCTATTCTGTCTGGCTCGCCCCGTGTCGTAGGGGCAGACCGGCGTGTCTGCCCAGGGCGCACCACCTGTCCGCCCAGGGCGCACCACCTGTCCGCCCAGGGCGCACCACCTGTCCGCCCAGGGCGCACACGCAGGTGCGCCCCTACTTCTCTCTAACAACCCCCAGTATAGCCGCCGGCGGCGCTCGAAGTAAACAGACCTTTTTATACGTTTGTTGTCTAGCTGTATACACGGCTGGTGCAATCCACTTCAGAAAGTGGGTCGCACCTAAGTGGATTGCACCTCGGCCTCCAGCTTCTCGGCCAGCTTGGCCATGCCCTCGGCCACCGTCCCGGGTAGCATCCGCCGGCCCACCACGTCCATCACCCGCCGGTTGATCGCCCCGCCGCGCCCGCGGCTAAAGGCCATCTCCAGGCGCGTGCCCGTGTCGGTCGGCGTCAGGCGCAGCCGCACCAGGCAGGTCACGCCGGGCACGGGCGTCGTGTCCTCGCTGAGGATCATCTCAAACGGCCGCCAGACGAGGATGCGCTGGCGGGTGACGCGGTGGCCGTGGTCGCAATGAATCTCCGTGCCCGGCGCGATGCGGCCGGCCTGCCGGTCGCCGATGGTCTGGCTGACGGCGCTCAACAGCACGGCGCGGTACTCCGGCCGGCTGAGCGCGTCCCAGAGCAGGTGGGGCGGCAATGGGTAGTCGCGCTCGACGGTCACGAGCACCTGGTCGGGTGGGATGTCCACACTGGGCGTCGCCTGTCGCGCCTCCCAGGCCGGCCGCATGTCCTGGACGAACAGCCGCACCTCGCCCAGGTGGTCGTAGCGTTCGGCGTGGGGCGTCATGGCCGCGGCCATCTCGCCCAGCCCCAGCGCCTCAACCGCGGCGACGGTGTAGACGGTGTAGGCGCGGATGCCGGTGGTCTCGACGACGTGGTTCTTCAGCAGGCGATGGATGAGGTTGACGTCGCTGCCGACCAGTTCGACGTGCCCGCCCAGGGTTTGCAGGCCGAAGATGCCCTGGTGGACGAAGAACTTGAGATCGAGCGCGCCGACGTTGGCGCAGGCGGCGCACCGGCAGGTATTGTTAAGGATCATCAGCTCGATGGCCCGGCGAAAGGCGACGTAGGTATCTTCCAGCAGTTCAACGAAGGTCTGGCCCTGGAGCGCCGCGCCGGCGGCCGAGGGGGCGAGGGCGTAGCTGATGACGGCGTCGCCGGCCGTGCGCGAGACGGTGAGGGGCGGGCGGGTGTGGCTGAGCAGCAGTTCGAGGAGCGTGCTGAGGATTTCCTGGGCGTGCTCCAGTTCAGACTCGCTCAGGAACAGGGTGTAGCCGGTGATGTCGGCGATCAGCAGGGTACCGGATTGCGCCTTGCTCATCGGGCGCGACCTCCTCATCGAAACGTGCGGCATTATAGCCCTTTGATCGCCGGGCGAGAATGGGTATAGTCCCGATTGCCGCGCTTGGGAGTGCGCATCCTCAGATACGCGCTCTGAGCTTGTAGTCAGGCAATTCATTGCCGTTCTTCAGACCAGGCTGAGAAGAACGGCAATTTTGAGACTTAACAAATGAATACGGATACGGTAGCGCGCGGCGTAGGGGCGGGACAATCGGCGCGAACGGCCTCGTCCAATCACTGGAATGTGGATCGCCGATTGTCTCGCCCCTTCTGACCGACAACGCGCCAGCCACAGAGGGCGAGACAACGCGGCATCGACAGGGTTCTGCAAGACGAGACCGTTCGGCCGCGTTGTCGGCGCATCTGCGCTGTCCCTACGCCCCATTCGTTCGTCCGACGGATTGCGGCATATCCGTGTTCTTTTGTTAAGTTTCAAAATTGCCTGACTACGAACTGACCCCGCGGATCACGCTTCTTTAAGGAGTTGGTTATGACCACGACCGTTGACAGCCATAAGCCCGTCCGTCTCAGTTGGCGCGAATCGCAGACGTTCAGCCAGGATCGCATCGGCTGGATGATCCGCTCGGCGGCCAAGCAGGGCGTCAGCCACTTCCAGGTGCTCTGGTTCGACATCTTCTTCGTCGCCGACCCCGACGTGATCCGCGAACTCATCGTCAAGCGCCCCGGCTCGCTCCACCGCGACCCGTTCACCACCAACGTGTTGAGACGCATCATGGGCAACGGCGTGTTCATCGCCGAAGACGAGGCATGGCAGCGGCAGCGCAAGCTGGTCGCCCCCGCCTTCCACGCCATGCGCATCCGCGCCTATGCCGAGACGATGGCCGCCTACACGCGCGAGATGGCCGGCCGCTGGCAGGACGGCGAGGTGCGCCACCTCGACCGCGACCTGACCCAGTTGACGCTGCGCATCATCGCCAAGACCATGTTCAACGTCGATCTGGTCGAGGAAGCGGAGCGCATCGGCCGGCTGATGCAGGTCTTGCTGGAGACGGGCGAGAAGCAACTCGATAGCGCCTACCCGCCGCCCAACTGGGTGCCGACAGCTACCAACCGGCGACAAAACGCGGCCCTACGGGAGCTGCACGCCCTCATCCGCGACATCATCCGCGAGCGGCGGGCCAGCGGCCGGGACGAGGGGGACTTGCTCTCCATGCTGGTGCAGGCCCGCGATGAGGAGGGGCGGCCGATGAGCGAGGCGCAGATCGTGGACGAGTGCACCACGCTGATGACCGCCGGCCACGAGACGACGGCTGTGGCGCTGATGTGGGTGTGGCTGATGTTGGGCCGCCACCCGGAGGTGGCCGAGCGGCTCTACGCCGAGGTGGACGCGCAACTGGGGCGCGCGCCGCTGACGTTCGAGGCGCTGGCCGGCTTGCCCTACACCGAGCAGGTGATCAAGGAGACGCTGCGGCTCTATCCGCCGGCGTTCAGCTTCGGCCGCACGCCGCAGGAGGACATCGCGTTCGAGGTCAACGGCCGCCGCCACGCCTTCCGCAAGGGGGCCAGCGTCATCATCAGCACCATGGCCATGCACCGGCTGCCGGAGTACTTCCCCGACCCGGAGGCGTTCCGGCCAGAGCGCTGGGCGGCCGGCGCGCCACAACCGCCCAAGTACGCCTATTTGCCCTTCGGCGGCGGGCCGCGCATCTGTCTGGGCAACCTGTTCGCCATGATGGAGGCGCAGGTCATCCTGGCCACGATGGCCCAGCACGCGCGGCTGACGCCGGAGCCGGAGCAGGGGCTGGACTGGGACCCGCTCATCACCCTGCGGCCCAAAGGCCCGGTGCTGATGCGCGTCGCTTGTCGATGAAAGGGAAAGAGCTCACGCAAAGGCGCAAAGAAGCAAAGAGCGCAAGGAAGAGAAAGGACTCTTGACTTGGCGTCCTTTGCTTCTTTGTGCCTTTGCGGAGCTAACCTTCCATCGGCGGATCAACATCGTCGTAGATGCGCGCGGCGGCGAGGCGGTCGCCGGCCAGGTCGTAGACGGCCAGGCCCGCCTGGAGCGGCAGCGCCACGTTGCCCCACCGATCGACGATGAACTCGATGGCGACGGAGCGGCCGTCGCTCGTGGCCGTGCAGTGGACGAGCGAGATGCCGCCGGCGGCCAGCGCGGGGACGTAGAAGTGGGGCAGTCCCTCCGGCCCGGCGTGGCGAAAGCGGTCGCCGCTGGGCTGGCGCACGTAGCCGTCGGGGGTGAAGAGCGACAGGATGAGCGGGGCGCTGCCGTCGCGCAGGGCGGCCATGTACGCCTCGACGGCCGGCGGCTCCTCCAGCCGGGTCAGCGGCGGCTCCAGCAGCGGCGGCCGGACGCGATGGCCGCCGGTCAGCGGCCACGTACTGTGGTAGACGCGCACGGCCGAGAACCCCTCTCCCTGCCGGTCGGCCACCAGCCCGACGGGCAAATCGATCCGGTCGCCGTCCTGTTCCATATCCAGCACCAGTTCGACGACGGCGCGGGCCGGCGTATCGATGGTGTGCAGGAGGCGCGGCGCGGCATGGCGCTCGGCCAGCCAGACCGCCTGCCGGGCGACGAAGGCGCGCACGGCCGCTTCGCCTCGCGTCGCGCCGTCGAGCGGCGTGTCGATGTGCGGCTCGCCAGGGAAGAGGGCGAGGATGGCGCCGGCGTCGCCGGCCAGCAGGTTGGTGTACAGCTGTTGCAGTTCTTCGAGCATGAGGAACCTCGCGCCGCAGGATTGAAGCATGGGACGCTGATGAACGCCGATGGGGCGCTGATTTTCGCGGATTATAGGGCGAGTCAGCGTCAACCAGCGAATCAATCGGCGTCAATCCGCGTCCCATTCTTCCTTGAATCATGACTTTTGTCACTATACAACCCCTCCCGGCCGGCGTAAGATGGTATCAGGGAACCTACACCGATTGGAGGCGATCTATGCAGGTCAACCAGGGCATCTATTGCGGCGCTTTCCCCTGCGAGGACATCAACGTCGCCGGCCACTACGTCCCCGGCGCGGTGAGCAACCCCGAGCGGGTGCGCGTCGTCCTCATCTCGGAGTGCGCCGCGGCCGACCCGGCCGATAACTACTACGCCCCCGGCGACCCCCTCTTCGCCCGGACGACCGTCCAGGCTTTCCAGGACGCCGGGGTAGACGTTCACTCCATTCAAGACATCCTCGACCGCGGCGTCTACCTGACGACGGCGGTCAAGTGCGCCAAGCTGGGCTACGCCATCGGCCGCCAGACCATTCTCGCCTGCTCGGAGCTGCTGGAGCGGGAGCTAGACCTGTTCCCCCACGTGCGGGCCTATCTGTTGATGGGCGACGTGGCGATTACCGCGGTCAACGCCATCGCCCGGCGGCGGGGCGAGGGGCGGGTCATCCCGGCCGGGCCGACCTACAAGCTTCGCGGCGGCGACTTCACCTTTCGCGGGGCGCGCGCCTTTCCCAGCTACCTTCAGGCCGGGCCGAGCTTCTTCATCGAGAAGAGCAAGCGCCGCATGATCGCCGAAGATATCGCCGCCGCGCTGGCTGTGGCGGAGTTAGAGGCCGTGGGAGCGTAGTGAGTGGCCGGTGGCAAGTAACAGGTAGCACGTTCTCAGAGGTACATGCTCCCCCGCACCCCCGCTCCCCTGCTCCCCCGCTGCACAGGAGAACAACTATGTCCACTCAACCCAATCGTCTACTCCACTGGACGCCGCGCCTGCTGGGCGTCCTCTATGCGGTGTTCATCAGCGCGTTCGCCCTCGACGTGTGGGGCATGGATGGGTCGTTCGGCGATAAACTGGGCGGCTTCCTCATCCACCTGACGCCGACCTACGCCGTGGTCGTGGCCCTCATCATCGCCTGGATCCGGCCGGCGGCCGGCGGGGTCATCTTTATCGGCCTGGCGGCCGTCTTCAGCCTCTTCTTTGGCTGGCAGGAAGCCACCGTTCTGCTGATCATGGCCCTACCCCTGATCGTCATCGGCCTGCTCTTCCTGGCCGATAGCTGGGCCGGTCAGACGCGGCTGCGGGCGCGCCCCGGCGCGTAAGGTAGGGGCAGACCTGCGTGTCTGCCCCAGGGCGCACACGCAGCCTGCCCCAGGGCGCACACGCAG
>NZ_JAYRVJ010000048.1:0-9576 GCF_041918635.1 Promineifilum sp. (SeqCode) | reverse complement strand
GTGGCCTACGCCGCGGCCCGGCTGGCCCCTTTCGGCGAGCGGGCCGTCCTGGTCGCCGGCAGCCTGGGCGACGTGGGCGACATCGCCCCGGCCCACGGCTTCGTTGACGTGGACGGCGTCTTGCTCGACCTGGGGCTTTCGTCGCGCCAGTTGGAAGACGGCGCGCGCGGCTTCTCCTTCCTGCAGGAGGGGCCGCTCGACATGCGGTTCGACCCCCGGCAAGGGGACACGGCCGCGGATTTGCTTAACAACTTGACCGCGGAAGAACTGGCTGATCTGTTCTGGCGGTACGGTGAGGAGCAACAAAGCCGGCGCATAGCCCGGCTTGTTGTCACTCACCGGCCCTTGCGCACGACGACCGAACTGGCGGCGCTGATCGAGCGTTACGCGCGCCGCTCCGGCCGGCCGGGCCGCCACCCGGCCACCAAGGTGTTCCAGGCGCTGCGCATCGCCGTCAACGGCGAGCTGGCCGAGATCGAGCGCGGGCTGGGCGCGGCCATCGAGCTGTTGCGGCCCGGCGGCCGGCTGGCGGTGATCAGCTTCCACTCGCTGGAAGACCGCCTGGTGAAGCGGTTCTTGCGCGAGGCCAGCCGCGACTGTGTCTGCCCGCCGGAGCAGCCGGTGTGCACCTGCGGGGCGCAGCCGGCGCTGCGCCTGGTGGCGCGCAAGGCCATCCAGGCCACCGAGGCGGAGACAGCCGCCAACCCGCGCAGCCGCAGCGCCCGACTCCGGGTGGCGGAGAGAATTAAGAATTAGGAATTAGGAATCTCAACCTTTCTTGACTAACGACCAACGACAATCACTGACCAACTGACCTACTGAATACTGATCACTGACTACTGACCACTGACCACTGACATGATGGCGAAGCCCGAACAACCACTACGTCCCCGGCAGGCGCGGGAACTGGCCCGACGATTGGGCCTGCTGACCGAGGCCCAGGCAGCCGCCGGGTGGGGCGTCATCGTCGTGCTGGCCGCCCTGTTGGGCGCGATCTATCTCAATCAGGCCAGCAAGATCGCCGCCATCGGTCGGCGGGTGCAGATCGAGCAGCTGCAACTGGACGAGGTAAAGCGGGTCAACGCCGAACTGGAACGGCAGATCGCCGAGTCGCAAGGGCTGGAGCGGCTGGATGCGGAGGCGCGGCGGCTGGGCTTCGTGCCGGCCACGCCGGCCGACATCGACTACGTGGTCATCCCGAATTTCCCGATTGAAGAAGTGCCCGCGGAGACGTTGATCACCGAAGAGATGACAGGCGAGAGCCTAGTCGCGGAGGCGCCGGTCAGGTCTACTGTGCCGGACACGATGTTGGAAGCGATTGCCCTGGCGTTCAGGGATATGGGCATCGACCTGACGCGAGGAGAAGCGCATGAACCCTAGCCAACTCAGACGCATGTGGACGGTAGCGATCGGTCTGGTCGTGGCCGGACTGGTCGTCGCCGTCCGGCTGTTTGCGTTTCAGATTTTCCAGGGCGAAGAGTGGAAGAATGTCGTCGTCACCGAACTGCCCGTCACCGACCGGCCGGAGCGGGGCGTCATCTACGACCGCAACGGGGCGGTGCTGGCCGTGGACGAGTGGGACTACCGCGTGGCCGTTTCGCCCAGTATCCTGAGCGATCCGGAGGCGCTGGCGAATTCGCTGGCCCCCATCCTGCAAATACCGCGCGGCCAACTGCTCCACGACCTGGAGTCGCCGGAACTGTACGTTGTGCTGGCCGGCCGCGTCACGTCGGAGACGGCCGACGCCATCCGCGCCGTGGAGTACGGCGACGAGGTGCAGCTCGACCCCCTGCCCCGCCGCTTCTATCCGCAGGGCAGCCTGATGTGCCACATACTGGGCTTCGTCGACTTCGAGGGCGTGGGCGGGGCGGGCATCGAGGGCTATTACCAGAGCGAACTGGCCGGCGAAGCGGCCAGCGCCACCGTGCCCATCTCTCCGCTGGAGGAGCAGAAGACGGTCATGGCCCGCGAGGGCGCCGACCTGGTGCTGACCATCGACCGCAATACGCAGTACGTCGTCGAGCGCCATCTGAAGGAAGCGCTGGCCGAATACGGCGCGGTGAGCGGCTCCATCATCGTCATGGATCCGCGCACCGGGGCCATTCTGGCCATGGCCGCCGAGCCGTGCTACTCGGCCAACGACTTCTACGACGTGGACGAGAAGCTGTTCTACAACCCGCTGGTCAGCGCCGTCTATGAGCCAGGCTCGGTCATGAAGCTGGTCACAATGGCCGCGGCGCTGGACTCCGGCACGGTCACCCCCGGCACGACCTATCAGGACAACGGCGCCATCGAGGTCGGCGGCCACATCAGCTACAACTGGGATCGCGGCGCGCACGGCACGGTGGACATGACCACGCTGCTGGCCCGCTCGCTCAACGTCGGCGCGGCGACCATCGCCACCTGGATGGGGCCGACGACGTTCTACGATTACTTCCAGCGCTTCGGCTTCGGCCGACCGACGGGCATCGACATCCTGAGCGAGGAGCCGGGCCTGATGCCGCTGCCGGGCAGCGGCGATTGGCAGGAGTCGTTCATCGCCACCAACGCCTACGGCCAGGCATTGGCCGTCACGCCGTTGCAGATGATCTCGGCCGTGTCGGCGCTGGCCAACGACGGTTACCTGATGCAGCCCTACGTCGTCGCTGAGCGGCGCGACGCCACCGGCGTCCACCGCCACGAGCCGACAGTGCTCAGCCAGGCCATCTCGCCCGACACGGCGGCGATCATGACCGGCATGGCCGTCACCGCCGTGCAGCAGGAAGTGGCCGAGGCCCAGGTGCCGGGCTACACCGTGGCCGGCAAGACCGGCACGGCCCAGATCGCCGAGCCGTTCGGCTATCACCCGACGGACATCATCGGCTCGTTCATCGGCTGGCTGCCGGCCGAAGACCCGGAGATCATCGTCTTCGTGAAGCTCGACCGGCCGCAGACGGCGCAATGGGGCTCCCAGACGGCCGCGCCGGCCTTCGCCAAGCTGGCGACCGAACTGGTCGTCCTGCTGGGCATCCCGCCCGACGAGATCCGCCACCAGGCCAACGTCAGCGCCGCGCGCGACGGGGGATGAATAAATAGCACACGGATGAACACGGATTGAGCATACATTCTGAAATCTGCGTAATCTGCAAAATCTGCGGATAACACTTCTTCATCATGTTGAACCTGGGACACATACTGGCGGCGCTGACCGACTACCAACCGACCGGCAAAGAGCCGGCCGTGGCCTCGGTCGTCGTCGACAGCCGCGAGGCGGGGCCAGGCTCCCTCTTTGTGGCCCTGCCCGGCGAGCATGTGGACGGCCATGACTACGTGGCTGACGCCTTCGCGCGCGGGGCCGTCGCCGCGCTGGTCGATCGCCCGGTCGGCGATTCCGCCACCCCGTCGTGGCCGGTCATCGACACCACCGCGCCTCTCGATCTGGCCTCCCTCTCCCCCTGGGGGAGGGCCGGTGAGAGGGGCAGGGAGCGGGCGGGCCAGCGCTTCGCCAGGAAAGCCGCGCCCCGTCCCGTCGTCATCCAGGTCGACAATACCTTGCGGGCGCTGCAAGCCGTGGCCCGCGTCTGGCGCGCCCGCTTCAACGTGCGCGTCATCGGCATCACCGGCAGCGTCGGCAAAACTTCGACCAAGGAACTGACGGCGGCCATCCTCTCGCGCCGCTTCAACACGCTCAAGTCGACCGGCAACCAGAACAATGAGATCGGCGTGCCGCTGACCTTGCTCAACCTGCGGCCGGAACACGAGCGGGCGGTCATCGAGATGGGCATGTACGCCCAGGGCGAGATAGACCTGCTGTGCGATCTGGCCCGGCCGGAGATCGGCGTCGTCACCATGATCGGCCCGGTGCACCTGGAGCGGCTCGGCTCGCTGGAGGCCATCGTCGCCGCCAAACGGGAGTTGGTCGCCGCCCTGCCGGAGAGCGGCACGGCGGTGTTGAACCTGGACGACGCGCGGGTGATGAGTATGGCCTCCCACACCAAAGCCCGCATCTTCACCTATGGGCTGGATCAGGGCGCGGACTTGTGGGCCGACCGCATCGAGTCGATGGGGCTGGACGGGGTGCGCTTCACGCTCCACCATGCCGGCGAATCGCTCAGCGTGCGCGTGCCGCTGCTGGGCCGTCACAGCGTCCATACCGCCCTGCGCGCCACGGCCGTCGGCCTCATCGAGGGGCTGTCCTGGGAGGAGATCGTCGCCGGGCTGAACGCGATGGCCTCGCAACTGCGGCTGGTCGTCAGCGACGGGCCGCGCGGCTCGGTCATCATCGATGACACCTACAACTCCAGCCCCGATTCGGCCCTGGCGGCGCTCAACCTGTTGGCCGACCTGCAGGGCCGCCGGATCGCCGTGCTGGGCGACATGCTGGAGTTGGGCCGGGCGGAGAAGCAGGCCCACCGCGTCGTGGGCCGGCGGGCGGCCGACGTGGCCGACGTCGTCATCACCGTGGGCGCGCGCGCCCGCACCATCGCCGACGAGGCGCTGGCCCTGGGGCTGCCGGTCGAGCGCGTGCTGAGCGTGGACGACGCGCCGGAGGCCACACCCCTGTTGCGAGAACTGATCCAGGCCGGCGACGTCGTCCTGGTGAAAGGATCGCTGGGGATGCGCATGGATCGCATCGTCAGCGCATTGGGAGAACTGGACTGATGGGATTGGCCCTGACGGTCGCCGCCGCCACCTTTTTGATGGCGGTCATCTGGGGAAGCCCGCTGATCGAACTCATGCGGCGACTCCGGCTGGGCAAGAATATCCGCATCGACGGCCCGCAGACCCATGCCGCCAAAATGGGGACGCCGGCCATGGGCGGTGTTCTGATCGTCGGGTGGACGGTGCTGGTCACCGTGGTGGCGAACTTCGTGCAGTTTGTGCAAGCGCTGGAAATTGCCGAGAGCGTGGTTATCCCCCTGGGCGTCTTGGTAGCCTACTCTATCCTCGGTGGTATCGATGACTACCAGGGGTTCCGCCTCCGACCAGGCGAAGGCATGCGCGCGCGCGTCAAACTGGCCGTCCAACTCGTCATCGCGCTGGCAGCGGCCGTCCTGTTGTACTGGATGGTGAACGACCGGCACGGCTGGGTGGCCGTGCCGACGGTTCCCGAGCTGGTCGACATCGGCCTGCTCTACATCCCTCTGGCCGTCATCCTGATCACGGGGTCCGCCAACGCCGTGAACCTGACCGACGGGCTGGATGGGTTGGCCGGGCTGATTTCGGCCACGGCCTTCGTCGCCTATGGCATCATCGCCTTCCTGCAGGATCAGCAATTCCTGGTCGTGTTCAGCTTCATCGTCATCGGCGCGACCTTCGGCTTCCTGTGGTACAACGCCAAACCGGCGCAGATGTTCATGGGCGACGTGGGCGCGCAGGCTTTGGGCGGCGCGCTAGGCATTATGGCCCTGATGACCAACCAGTGGCTCATCTTTCCCATCATCATCGCCATCCCGGTGGCGACGGAACTATCGACGACGTTGCAGGTGCTCTATTTCAAGGCCACCGGCGGCAAGCGGCTGTTCAAGATGGCCCCGCTCCACCATCACTTCGAGTTGATCGGCTGGAGCGAGACGCAGATCGTCCAGCGCTGGTGGCTCATCGCGATGCTGGCGGCCATGATCGGCATCGCCCTGGCTTTGATATGACGGATATGGACGCGTTGAACGGCAAGCATCTGGTGATTCTGGGCATAGCGCGACAGGGCATGGCTCTGGTGCGCTTTGCCGTGGAAGCCGGGGCCCTGGTGACGCTGTCCGACCTGCGCCCGGCCGAGGCGCTGCGCGACGCGCTCGATAGCCTGGCCGATCTGCCGGCGGCGCGGCTGCGCGTTGTGCTCGGCCAGCACCCGCCGGCGCTGCTGGACGGCGGCGAGGGCTTCCCGCCGGCTGACGCGCTGGCGCTCAGCGGCGGTGTGCCGGCCGACGCGCCCATCGCCGTCGAGGCGCTGCGGCGGGGCATCCCGCTGACCAACGACTCGCTGGAGTTTGCCCGCCGCGCGCCCGCCCCCATCGTCGGCATCACCGGCTCGGCCGGCAAGACGACGACGACCGCCCTGGTCGGCCTGATGGGCCAACGGAGCGGCCGGACGACGTGGATTGGCGGGAACATCGGCCGGCCGCTCATCGCCGACCTGGGGCGCATGTCGCCCGGCGACCTGATCGTGACCGAGCTATCGAGCTTCCAGCTAGAACTGTGGCCGGGTGTCCCCGCCACGCCCAGCCCGGCCGTGGCCGCCATCCTGAACATCACGCCCAACCACCTCGACCGGCACAAAACGATGGATCGCTACGCCGAGGCCAAGGGCAACATCTTGCGCTACCAGTCGGCCGGCGACGTGGCCGTGCTGCCGGCGGATAACGACGGGACGTTGGCGGCGCACGCGCTGGTCTGCGGCCGGCTGCGGCTGTTCAGCCGCCACCGGCCGGTGGACGACGGCGCTTACGCGCACGACGGACAAATCTGGTTGTGCGACCCGGCCAGCGGGCCGCGGGCGCTCTGCCCCGTCGGCGACATCCGGCTGCGTGGTGGGCACAACGTGCTCAACGTCCTGGCCGCGGCGGCGCTGGCTGAGGCGGCCGGCGTGCCCGACGAGGCCATTGTCGAGGGTATCCGCTCCTTCTCCGGCGTGCCCCACCGGCTGGAGATCATCCGGACGGTGGATGGGGTGCAATTCGTCAACGACTCCATCGCCACCGCGCCGGAGCGGGCGCTGGCCGCGCTGGCCGCGTTCGACGAGCCGATCATCCTGTTGGCCGGCGGGCGCGACAAGAACATGGTGTGGGATGAGTGGGCGCGGCGGGTGGCCGAGCGGGTCAAGCGCGTCGTGCTGTTCGGCGATCTGGGCGAACCGCTGGCCGAGCGGCTGGGCCAGAGCGTGCCGCTGTCTCGCGTCGATACGCTGGCCGAGGCGGTGTACGTGGCCCAGGCCGAGGCCACCGCGGGCGACGTGGTACTACTCTCGCCCGGCGGCACGAGCTTCGATAGCTATGCCGACTTCACCGAGCGCGGCGAGCATTTTCGACTTTTGGTAGAGGAGTTGTAGGGCGATTTGGCAAATCGCCCAACGGTGTAGCGCGATTTGGCAAATCGCGCCGGAGGCGGAGTGAGTGTCATGGCAACGATTAACGTGGTTAGAAAACGAGGCAATTCCATCTGGGCCGGGCGTAACAAGCTGGCCTTCGATTACTGGCTGCTGCTGGCGACGGCCGCGCTGCTCGTCTTCGGCTTCCTCATGGTCTACAGCACCACCTTCGACCTCGGCCTGCGCTTCAAGGACAACTCCATCTACTACATGACCCGCCAGGTCGGCGCGATGGTGCTCGGCTCGGTCGTCATCATCGTCCTGTTGCAGTTCGACTATCACGTCTTGCGCTACGCTTCCGTGCCGCTCATCACGGTGACGTCTGTCCTGCTTATCTTTCTGCTCTTCTTCGGCCAGGCGGACTATGGCGCGGTGCGGGCGCTGTCGCAAGGCTCCTACCAGCCGTCGGAGGTCGCCAAGCTGGCCACTATCCTGTACATCGCCCACTGGCTGCACTCCAAGGGCGACCGCATCAAGCGCATCAACTACGGCCTGGTGCCCTTCTCGGTCATCACCGGCGGAATGTTCTCACTGATCGTGTTGCAGCCGGCGCTGAGCACGGCCATTCTAGTGGCGCTGATCAGCTTCACGCTGTTCTTCGTCGCCGGGGCCGAACTGAAGCAGGTGCTCGTCGTCGGCGTGGTGGCCGGCGCGGTTGTCCTCTTCCTGATGGTCACCCTGCCCCACGCCGCCCAGCGCGTCAACGACTACACCGCCGCCCTGCGCGACCCCCAGCAGGCCGGCTACCAGGTCAAACAAGCCCTGGGCGCGCTGGCGACCGGCGGCCTGTTCGGCGTCGGCCTGGGCAACAGCGTTCAGAAGTTCGGCGGCCTGCCGCTGGCCCACACCGACGGCATCTTCGCCATCGTCGGCGAGGAGTTGGGGCTGGCCGGGGCGCTGCTCGTCGTGGCCCTGCTCGCCTTCCTGACGTGGCGCGGCTTCCGCATCGCCTCACGGGCGCGCGATACCTACGGCTTCTTGCTCGCCGTCGGCGTCACCGTCTGGATCGCTTATCAGGCGTTGATCAACATCGCGGTCATCACCGCCGTCATCCCTTTCACGGGCATGCCGCTGCCGTTTCTCAGCTACGGCGGCTCGTCCATGCTCATGACCTTGATCGGGGTCGGTATTTTGCTGAGTGTATCGCGCGACGCCGCCTTGGGGCGGCAGCAGCGCAGGCAGGTAGTGGACAGTGGTCAGTGATCAGTGGTCAGTTATTGACTGACCATTGATCACTGACCACTGCTCACTGTCCACTGACATGGCGACACGCGTACTAATCTGCGCCGGCGGCACAGGCGGCGGCATCTATCCCGCTCTGGCGGCAGTGACGGCACTGCAAGCGCTGGGGGTGGCGACGGATGACATCCTGTGGCTCGGCGCGAAAGGCGAGATGGAAGAGACGTTGGTTCCGCGCGCGAATATTCGGTTGGAGACCATCTCCGCCGGCCCCATCGTGGGCGTCCCGCTGCTGACGCGGGCGCGCAACGCTGCCCGCCTGGCGCGCGGTCTGGGCCAGGCGGCGGGACACGTGCGTCGCTTCCGGCCCGACGCGCTGTTCATGACCGGCGGCTACGTGGCCCCGCCGGCCGCGCTGGCCGCCCGCCGCCACGGCGTGCCCATTGTCATCTACCTGCCCGACGTGGAGCCGGGCAGCGCCATCCGCCACGTCATGCCCCTCGCCCGCCGCGTGGCCTGCACCACCGATGGCTCGCGGGCCTACGTGCCGGCCGAGAAGCTGGTGGTCACCGGCTACCCCGTCCGGCCGGAGATTCGCGCCGCGCGCCGCCTGTCCAAAGCCGACGCCCTGGCCCGCTTCGACCTGACGCCGGGCCGGCCGACGCTCTTCGTCTTCGGTGGCAGCCGGGGCGCGCGCGCCATCAACCGGGCGCTGATGGGCGTCCTGCCGGCGCTGCTGGCCGAGACGCAGGTCATCCACGTCAGCGGCGCGCTGACCTGGCCGGAAGTGGAGGCCAATGCCGCCGCGCTGCCGGCCGAGTTGCGCGCCTACTACCGCCCCTACCCCTATTTACACGACGAGATGGGCGCGGCCTTCCGCGCCGCCGACCTGGTGGTGGCCCGCGCCGGGGCCAGTATGCTCGGCGAAGGGCCGGCCTTTGGTCTGCCGGCGGTGCTGGTTCCGCTAACCTTCGCCTGGCGCTATCAAAAAGTGAACGCCGATTATCTGACCGAGCGCGGCGCGGCCGTCCAACTGGTGGACGAGACGCTGCCGGAGACGCTGCTGCCCACGGTGCGCCGCCTGCTATTCAACGGCGAGACGCTGGCCCGCATGGCCGCCGCCGCCCGCGCGCTGGACAAGCCCGAGGCCGCGGGCGACCTGGCCCGGCTTATCCTGGCTGTGGCGGATGATGAGGGGTCGGGCGACGGGAGTCGCCTTGTGGTCAATGACCAGCGGTCAGTGGAAGGAGAAGAGGCCTGATGCTAAGCCTGAACGTTGCCTTCTGGATTATGGTCATCCTGTTCGCGCTGGTGGGCGCGATGCGCGGCTGGAC
>NZ_JAYRVJ010000047.1:0-12743 GCF_041918635.1 Promineifilum sp. (SeqCode) | reverse complement strand
TGGCGCGTGCTCCAACGCAGATAAGCTAGCTGGCGGCGCGGGTGAGCTTCCGGGAAATATTCGTAGCCGAGGTCGTGGACAGTGGCGACGGCCGGGCAGCGGATGCCGACGGGGATGACGTGGGCCGGGGTGAAGAAAACGCCCGGCGGCCGGGCGCGCAACTCGTGGCCCAGCCGGACGTGCGTCCACAGCCGCCGCCACGGGATGACCACCTGCTCCACGCCCGGCGCGTCGGGGAACAGCCCCGGCGCGGGCGGCTCGTTGAAGTACAGCCGCAGCCGGTGGCCCCGCTCCCCCACTAACGCGATCAGCGCCCGGATGAGGTGATAGGCATACCCCTCCGTTCCTGTCCGCTGCCCCGTCGTCGCCCGGCTGGCGTCGATACCGATCAACATCTCAGAAGGCTCACGCAAAGGTAGGGGCCAGGTTCTAGGGGCTAGGGAAAAGCGTTCTTCCCCTAATCCCTAGCCCCTAGAACCTGGCCCCTAATTACAAGGCGCGCGGATGGTCAGGAAATCCTCCGCCACCCACCCCTCTTCGCCGCCGACGGCCCGCACCTTGCGCCAGATGACCCCGCCCGCCTCCGTCGGCGCGTCCTCCAACACGGTCAGCAGCGTCCCATCGGCCAGTACCACCAACTCCTCGCCGTTGGGCGCGTCGCGCATCCGCAGGCCATTGCCGCCCGTCCCCTCCACTACTCCCCGGCAGACCGTCGGCGTGGCTGTCTCGGTCGGTTGCGGCGTCAGCGACGTGGGCGACGGCGTGGGCGGGAACTGCTCCAGCAGCGGCGTCGACGTGATGGCCGGCGCGCCCGTACCGCTCGCCTCGGCTGTGGCCTCTTCTGGCGGCAGCGCGGCCAGGATAAGTTGCTGCCGCTGGTAGTAGAGCACCGCCAGCGCGCCGCTATAGAGCAGCGTCGCCGCCACCAGCGTGATCAGGCCGCGCCGCAGGATGATCTCCCGCTCCAGGGTATAGAAACGCGCCCCACCGCGACGAATATTGCGGTAGGTCATGAACGTGGCCGCCAGAGCGGCCGCAAATAGCACAATGGGCAGCAACAAACCAGTCATGAGTAGGGACTAGGGCCTAGGGGCTAGGGAAGAACACTTCCCCGGTGCGATCCACTTTCTGAAGTGGGTTGCACCTGATCCCTGGCTTTTAGAATTGGCCCCTTATAATCTGCGTAATCTGCGGATCATTCCTCTTCTTACAGTCCTAAGTCAGCCGCGGATAAAGGTCCCGCGCGCACAATGGCCGGCCGCGCGCCCGTGCAATCGACGATGGTCGACGGCTGCCCGCCCGGCGACGGCCCATCATCCAGCACCGCCGCCACCACTCCGCGCAACGCCGCCAGCGCCGCCATGCCGCTGAGCGCCGCCGCCTCGCCGGAGACGTTGGCGCTGCTGGCCGCCACCGCCCCGCCCGCCGCGCGGATCAGGGCGCGGGCCACGGCATGGTCAGGCACGCGCACGGCCACGGCGTCGTTGGGCGACAGCGCGGCCGGGAGTTCCGGGCGGCGCGGCACGATGACCGTCAGCGGCCCCGGCCAGAAGCGGGCCATCAGCTCAGCAGCCGCCGGCGGGATGCCGGTCGCCACGCGCTCCACGTCAGCCGCGTCGGCCAGCAGCACGGGGATGCCCTTGTCCGACGGCCGCGCCTTGGCCGCGTACAGCCGCTCAATGGCCGCGCCGTCGAACGGCGTCACCCCGACCCCATACACCGTGTCGGTCGGGAACACCACCGGATAGCCGCGCCGCAGCCACCCTGCCGCCTCGGCTACTGCCGTCCTATCCCCCGCCCGTAAATAGACCGTCTCCATCCTTCTATTATCCGCAGATTAGGCAGATTGGGCAGATTATCAGGAAGAGGCTCACGCAAAGACGCAAAGTTCGCAAAGCGAAGAATCAACAACCGCTTAGCTTTGCGTTCTTTGCGTCTTTGCGCGAGATCTTCTGAAATCTGCGTAATCTGTGGATTATTCCTCTTCCCACACCGCCACCACCCGGTCATGCCCCGCGAAGTCCGGCCGTACCTCAACCCGCGCCGCCGGGAACGCCTGCCGGGCCAGCCCCGCTACCGCCGCCCCCTGCCGCCAGCCAATCTCCAGCAGCAACAGCCCGCCGGGCCGCAACCGCCCGGCCGCCTGGGGCAATAGCGCGCGAATTAAGTCCAGCCCATCGGGGCCGCCATCCAGGGCCAGCGCCGGCTCGTAGGATTGTACTCCAACGGGCAGCGCCGTCCACTCTGGCCCGGCCACGTAGGGCAGGTTGGCGGTGATCAGGTCAAAGCCGGGGATCAGCGCCGCCAGCAAATCGCCGCGCAGCAGGTGGACGCGGCCGGGCGCGTGGCGCTCCGCGTTGCGCCGGGCCACCGCCAGCGCCGCCGCCGACACATCCACCGCCGCCACCGCTACCTCCGGTAGATGGCGCGCCAGTGTCACGGCAATACAGCCGCTGCCCGTCCCCACATCCACGGCGCGCATGGCCCCCCGCCCTCGCGCCCAAGCCAGCGCCACCTCCACCAGCCCCTCCGTCTCCGGCCGCGGAATCAGCACCGCTGGCGACACCTCGAATTCCAGGCCGAAGAAAGGCGCGTGGCCGACCAGGTAGGGGATGGGTTCGCCCGCCGCCGCCCGCGCCAGCAGCGCTGCGTAGTCCGCCCACTGCCCGGCCGTCAGCGCCTCGTCGCCGTGGGCCGCCAGATAGGCGTGATCGCAGCCGAGCGCGTGCCCCAGCAACAACCGGGCGTCCAGCGCTGGCGAGGGCGAATCGTGGAGTTGCGCGCGGCCCACCCGCCACGCCGTCTGAATCGTATGCATCAACTGACTGTATCTTATAGGGGAAAGAGGCTCACGCAAAGAACGCCAAGAAAGCGAAGAACGCCAAGAAGCTCTTTCTTGGCGTTCTTCGCTTTCTTGGCGTTCTTTGCGTGAGCTTCTTACGCTGGCTGCAACGCTGCCTCGCGGACGGGAATGTAGCCCCGCTCCTCCAGGTAGCTCAAGATGCGCTGGGCGCTCTCGGCCGGGGTCTCCTGGTCGGTGTGGATGTGAATCTCCGGGTTGGTCGGGGCCTCGAACGGGTCAGAAATACCCGTGAAGTTCTTGATCTCGCCGGCGATGGCCTTCTTGTACATGCCCTTCACGTCGCGGTCCATCACCACGTTCAGCGGCGCGTCGATGAAGACCTCCATGAAGTTGGTCGTGCTGGCCCGCACCATGTCGCGCACCGCCTGGTAGGGCGAAATGAAGGAGCACACGCAGCCGACGCCATTGCGCGACAGCAGCTTGGCCACGAACGAGACGCGCTCGATATTCTTGTCGCGGTCTTCCTTGCTGAAGCCCAGGTCGCGGGTCAGGCTTTCGCGCACCACGTCGCCATCCAGCCGTTCAAACTTGCAGCCGCGCGACTGGAGTTCCTTCTCCAGCAGCAGCGCAATCGTCGTCTTACCGGCCCCCGACAGGCCGGTCATCCACAAAACGTAGCCGGGGTATTCTACATGAGTCATGATAGGTTCTTGTTCCTGTTTAATCTGCGTAATCTGCGGATGATCCCTTCTTAGTTGTCGCGCAGGCCCGGCGCCTCTGTGCGCACAAACCCCTGCTCGATCAGCATATTCAGCACCATCCGCGCGTTGTCTTCGGGCGTGTGGCTCAGCGTCTCGATGGTGATCTCCGGGTGCTGCGGCGCCTCATACGGGTCATCGATACCGGTGAACCCGACGATCTCGCCCCGGCGCGCGCGGGCATACAGCCCCTTCGTGTCGCGCTGTTCGCAGATCTCCAGCGGCGTATCCACGTACACCTCGATGTAATTCTCCTGCCCGATGGTGTTGCGCACCTCATTGCGGGTGGCGCGGTACGGGCTGGCCGCCGCGGCCACGACGATGCCGCCGTGCCGCACGATCTCCGACGCCACAAAGCCGATACGCCGCACGTGGTCGTCGCGGTCTTCCTTGCTGAAGCCTAACCCCTCGGAGAAGTGCGTGCGCACCACGTCGCCATCCAGCAGCGTCACGTTGCGACCGAACTCCTGCAACAGCGTCGTCAGCACGCCGGCCGTCGTTGACTTGCCGGCGTTGTGCAGTCCGGTGAACCACACGCACACCCCCTGGCGATAGCGCGGCGGGTACGTCTCGGCCAGAATTTCGGCCACTTCCGGCCGGGTGAACCACTCCGGCAGCTGCTTGCCGTTTTGCAAGTACTGCTCGCGCACCTGCGTGCCGGAGATGGAGGCCGTCTTCGTCTCCTTGGCGACCTTCGTCACTTCCTCATACCGGTCTTCATCCGGCAAATAGACGAGCATCTGGAACGGCACGGCCGTCACGCCCAGTTCCTCTTCGTACTGCTCCACCATCTGCTGCGCGTCATAGGGGCCGTAGAACGGCTTGCCATTGGAATCGTTGCCGGGGCCGGCGTGGTCGCGGCCGACGATCAGGTGGTTCGCGCCGTGATTGCGGCGGATGATGGCGTGCCACAGCGCCTCGCGCGGGCCGCCCATGCGCATTGCCAGCGGCAGCAGCGATAGCAGGATGCGGTCGGGATCATAGTAGCGCTGCGCCAGCGCCTTGTAGGTGCGCACGCGGGTGAAGTGATCCACGTCGCCCGGCTTGGTCATGCCCACCACCGGGTGCAGCAGCAGCACGCCGTCCTTCTCCTGCGTGGCCCGCTTAGTCAGTTCCTCGTGCACGCGGTGCAGCGGGTTGCGCGTCTGGAAGGCGATCACGTTGTGGTGGCCGAACCCCTCCAGCATCGCCCGCGTCTGGCGCGGCGTGAAGCGCAGCGACTTGAAGTCGTAGTGCGTCGGCAGTTGCAGCACGCGCATGGGGCCGGACAGGTTGTACTTGCCCCAGTTGTGCATCTCGGCCACGATGGGGTGGCGCAGGTCGAGCGTGCCGAACGCCTTCTGAGCGACCTCTTCCAGGTCCCACTCATACATCTCTTCGACGTTCATGATCGCCAGCAACTCGTTGGCCGGGCTGCGCAGGGCCACGTCCTGACCGATCTTGAACTGGGCCGCCGTGTCCTCATCCACCGGCAGGGGGATGGGCATCGGGAAGAGGTAGCCGTTCGTCAGGCGCATCGTGTCCAGCACGCTCTGGTGGTCGGCCTGACCCATAAAGCGATCCAGCGGCGAGAACGCGCCGGTCGCCAAAAGCTCCAGGTCACAGACGGCGCGTTCGGAGATGCGAACCGACGGCAGGGTGTTGGCGTAGGCGCGCAACTCGGCGCGCTCCCCTTCCGGAACCATCAGATCGACCAACGTCCCACCGTAGGGGGTGATCAAGGTTGTCTTTTCAGCGGTAGCTAACAATGCAACGACTCCTTGCGCGCGCCCCAGACCGCCCGGCCCGCGGCGCATACGCCGTAGATAGTTTATCGTCCTATTTCAGTACTGGGCGCGACATCAGCCATCCGCTCACCCTCCGCCCATCCGACGCGACACACCACGAACTCCGGCCCTGGCCGAATTCGACTGCTCTCACTTGCTGCGCGACGAGGTAAAGTTGCCTGAAAGGGGAAAATCGCCCCCCGCTAGAGGATAACACGATAGCTGTGCTTAACGTTCTAAATGCGTTTGCCTAGGGTGTAATCTAACCGCCCATCCTTACGAACAATATTAACGTTCCTGATATAGCGCGGGATGCCATCCCGCCCCTTCGCCCGCGCGCCGTTCGCGGGTTGCCAACCCGCGCTACAACGGCATAATCGTCGCTTCGTCCGTCTCGACCACCACCGCCTCAACGCTCCCCTGCGACAGTTCTTGCAACGCGGCGGCGAACGCCGGATAACGCGCGGCCCGGAAGCGCGCCGTCAGCGTCACCTCGGCCGCGAACTCCTCCCCCAGCGCCAGCCCGCCGTGCCCCGCCACCAGCAGCCGCAGCCGCTCCAGCAGCGCGTAGGGCGCTTCCACCATCGCCGTCACCGTCGCCACCTTCGCCGCGCGGGGCAGCACTGCCAGCACTTCCTTCACCGCGTCCCCATAGGCCCGCACCAGCCCGCCTGTGCCCAGCTTCGTCCCGCCGAAGTAGCGCGTTACCACAACGGCCACGTCTCCCAACCCGCTGCCCTGTACCACCGCCAGCGCCGGCCGCCCGGCCGTCCCCGCCGGCTCGCCGTCGTCGTGACAGTGGGCAATGGTCGTAGCGCCGTGGCCGATGACGTAGGCCGGCACGTGGTGCGTCGCGTCGGGGAACTCCGCCCGCACGCGGCTGATGAAGCCCCGCGCCGCCTCCACCGTGAAGACTGGCGCGGCTGTGGCGATGAAGCGCGAGTTGCTCACCCGCAATTCGGCCCGCGCCTCGGCCGCCGGGATGAGCAGTGGGCTGTCTGGCCTGTCGGTCACGCCGCTATTCTACGTCCCCGCCGCCCCCGCGGCCACCTGCGTCAAATGTCATGAATTCGGCATGACATTGATCACTCTTTACTTTCGCCCCCACTCTATGCTATGATGTCGTTGAAACCACCGCTGCTTGGTTTGAACGTCGTGAGTCAAACTATTTGACCAAGTAATGGCTAACTTGGATCGGCGACCCCGTGGGGCCGTCCCAGTGGCCGACATTGTGTGGGGATTGGCTGCACTCCACACGTTCATCCGGAGCGGTGGTCTTCTTTTGTCCGCTGACGCCCATCAACCTGAACGACACCGCCCCCACCCGGCTCCCACGCCATGAATTACATCCTGCTCAGCATCAACTACGCCGCGATGATCCTCATCCCGATCATCGTCGCCCTCTTTATCCACAGTAAGACCCGCGCCAGCTTCCGCTTCTTCTTCATCGGCGCGGTCACCTTCATCCTGTCGCAGGTGCTGCACATCCCGTTCAACGCCGTTGTGCAGTCGGCCGGCTGGCTGCCGACCGACCTGACCAGCTGGCCCAACCTGCTGCTCGTCGGCCTCTTCGCCGGGCTGTCGGCCGGCGTGTTCGAAGAGACGGCCCGCTACCTGACCTACCGCTTCTGGGCCAAGGACGCCCGCTCCTGGTCGCGCGGCCTCATGCTCGGCGCGGGCCACGGCGGCATCGAGGCCATCCTCCTGGGCGCGCTAGGGGCTATCAGCTTCGTCTCGCTGATCGCCGCCACACGCAACGAGACGGCCATGAGCGTCCTTCCGGCCGAGCAGCGCGCTCTCGTCGAAGGGGCGCTGGCCGACATCCTCAATACGCCCTGGTACGGGCTGCTGCTGGGCGGGCTGGAGCGCGTCTTTGCCATCCTGGCCCATCTGGCGATGTCGGTCATCGTGTTGCAGGCCTTCCTGCGCCGGTCGATCCGCTGGCTCTTCCTGGCCATCGGCTACCACGCCGCGCTCGACATGCTGGCCGTCGTCGCCGTCCAGCGCGTCGGCCCCTACGCCACCGAGGGGCTGCTGGCCGTCTTCAGCCTGCTCAGCATCTACGTCATCTTCCGCCTGCGGACGCCCGACCCCGTCGCGCCGGAGCCAGAGCCGCTGCCCCCGCCGCCCCCGGCCGAGCCGCTCGACCTCCCGCCGACTGGCGACGCCCTCGACCGCAGCCGCTACACCTCCGGCCTGTAGTCAGGCAATTTATCGCCGTTCTTTCTCCCTCAAGCGAAGAACGACACTAAATTGCCTGACTACGAACCTTGCCGCCGCCCGCCGCCTGGAGTACCATGCCGCCTCTGCGTAAGGAGCGACCATGGACACACCGGCGCAACAGACCGCCCGCCGCGCCCAACTGGTGGCCCGGCTGGCCGCCGAGCGCGGCCACCTGCTGCAGCAACTTGAAGGTCTCAGCGAAGAGACGTTGAGCCAGGAGCTCATATTCGAGGGCTGGCCGGCTTCCGCCCTGCTGGCCCATCTGGCCTATTGGGATGCCTTTGCTGCTGACCGGCTGGGCAAGCTGGTCGACGGCCGCCGCGCTGAAATCCAGCCTATCGGCGTCGGCGAAGACACGCTCGACGCCCGCAACGCCGCCCTGCGTCAGCGCCTCGCCGGTCTGCCCTTCGCCCAGGCCGTCGCCTTGTGCCAGAAGGAGCGGCGCAGCCTGCTGCTGGCCCTAGACCGGCTGCCCGATGACGCACTTTACCGGCGCATCCAACTGCGACCCGGCTGGCGCGCTACGCCGGTGACCTGGGCCGGCTGGTCCTATCGTCATGACGCCGAGCACTCGGCCGACTTGGCCCGCTGGAGGGCTACCTACCCACCCAACGACCCCGTCCGCCGCGTCATCCACCGCGCCCTGCTGCGCCCCATCCTGGGCCTGACGCGGGCCGAGTTCGCCGCCCTGGCCGCGCTCATCCCGCCCCGAGAGGGCGAAACCCGCCCTATCAGCGGCGCATGGTCGCTCAAGCAGGTCGTGGGCCACCTGGCCGACTACGAGCGGCTGGGCGTGATTGCCCTGCGCGCCGTGGCCGCCGGGCGCGAGCCGGTCTACGAGGAGCGCCTGGCCGACTTCGACGCCTACAACGACCGGCGGGGCGCGGTCTGGGCCGCCCAGCCCTGGGCCGAGGCGTGGGCCACCTACGTCGCCGCCCGGCGGGCGCTGCTGGAAGTGGCTGGCGGCCTGCCCGACGAGGCCCTGGCCCGCGTCTTCCCCGCCCCCTGGCCGGGCCAGACCACCGCCTGTGGCTACCTGCTCGACATGGCCCAGCACGAAGAGGAACACGCCGACAGCCTGCGCCGGGCGTTGGGGCTGCCGGCGCTGCCCCGGCGGCTGGGGCGGGCGGGCAACATTGCGTAGTAGGGGCAGACCTGCGTGTCTGCCCCTATGTGTCTGCCCCTGCGTGTCTGCCCCAGGGCGCACACGTAGGTGCGCCCCTACCATCTTGATTCGGATGAAGGAGCAACTGGAGCAACAAGCGGGCATCCTGCGCTCGCTCGCCATCTACTACGCGCCGGGCAAGCGGCGGCGACTGACCCGCTTCTACGCGCCCCTCATCCGGCCGGGCGACCTCTGCTTCGACATCGGCGCGCACGTCGGCAACCGCGTCGGCGCGTGGCTGGCGCTGGGGGCGCGGGTCGTCGCCGTCGAGCCGCAGCCGGCGCTCGTGGCCTGGCTGCGCCGCCTCTACGGCCGCTCCCCCCACGTGACGCTCGTCCAGGCCGCCGTCGGGGCCACCCCCGGCGCGGCCACTCTGCGCGGCGACCGGCGCAACCCGACCGTCTCTACCCTGTCGGACGAGTGGATCGCCGCCGTCCGCCAGGATGCGTCGTTCGGCGGCGTGCGCTGGCAGGCGGCCGAGACGGTGCGCGTGACGACGCTCGACGCGCTCATCGCCGCGCACGGCCGCCCCGCGCTGTGCAAGATCGACGTGGAGGGGTACGAGGCTGAGGCGCTGCGCGGCCTGTCGGAGCCGCTGCCGCTCATCTCTTTCGAGTACATCCCCGCGGCCATCGACGTGGCCCAGGCCTGCCTGGCCCGGCTGGACGCCCTGGGGCGCTACGAATTCAACTGGTTCGCGGGCGAAACCCACCGCTGGGCCTCCCCCACCTGGCTGCCGTCCGACGCGATGGCCGCCGCCCTGACCCGTCTCGCCGCCAGCCGCGCCTCCGGCGACATCTTCGCCCGACTGATGTAAAAGAGCTCACGCAAAGGACGCTCAGGAAACCAAGGACGCCAAGAAGAATCATCTCTTTTTGCGTTCTTAGCATCCTTGGATTCCTTTGCGTGAGCTCTGCTTCTAGTCCCCCGACGTAGCCACGTGGGAGAGCGGTCGCGGCGGCCCGGACTGGCGCGACAGGTAGAACACCACCAGCCCCACGGCCGACACCAACCCCACCCCCGCGAACGTCAGCCACGGCAGCGCCGGCGCGCCCCGCGCCGCGGCCACGTCCACCAGTGTCCCGCCGAACACGTGCCCCAGCCCGCCGCCGACGGCCATCGCCAGCGACCCCACGCCGAAGTACGCTCCCCGCGCCCGCTCGTCGGCCATCTCGGCCGTGACCGTCTGCGCGTTGGGCGTCGCCAGCACCGATCCGAGCGAGAAGAAGAACAGCGACACGTAGAACATCGCCAGACTGTGGCCCAGCCCGATCAGCGCCATGCCCACGGCCATGCTGACCACGCCGGCGATGATGGTCACCAGCGGCGGCCAGTAGCGCCCCGACAGGCGCAGCGCCGGCGCTTGCAGGACGATCGCCAGCCCGGCGCTGACGGTAAACATCAGGCCGACGCTGGTCGGGTCGCCCGTCAGCGCCTTGATCGCCAGCGGCATGGCGATGGACAACTGCACCCACATGAACCAGAAGCCCATCATTAGCGCCGTGAACACCACGAAGGCCCCATCCCGCGCCGCCAGCCCCAGCCCGGCGCGAACGGTCTGCGGTTCACTGCACACGCTCACCGGCGGCAGGAAAATCAGGGTGACGAAGAAGGCCATCAGGAAGAACGCCGCCGAGGCCAGCCCGACCACCTGGAAGTCGAAGCGGATGAGGTAAGCGCCAATGAGCGGGCCGACGGTGCGGGCCACGTTCTGCAGGATGCCCAACCGGCCGTAGAGGGCGGTCAACTCCGCCTCCGGGGCCAGCGCGGCCAGCGTCGCCCGCTGCGGCGCGTCGAACAGCGCCCCGCCCAGGGCAGCCAGCAGCCCCGACAGCATCAGCAGCCACGGCGTCGTGGCGAAGCCCATGACCACGAAGCTGACGGTGCGAATGAGCACGCCGGCCAGGATGAGCCGCTTGGGGCCGAAGCGGTCGGCCAGCGCCCCGCCGAAGACGGTCAAGCCCTGCTGCGCGAACTGCCGCACGGCCAGCACCAGGCCGATAAACGCCGCCGCCCAGCCCAGCCCATCCACGTAATGGAGCGAAACGAGGGGGATAATGAGGAAAAAGCCCGCATTCATCAAAAACCACACGGCCATGACCGTGTTAAGCCCCCGCTTGCGGGCGCGCGGGCTTAACTCGCCAACTGATTGCGCTTGCATAATAACCGCTGAGTTTACCACAAAATGTAGCGCGGGATGGCATCCCGCGTCTTCACGCCTCAACAGAAATGGCTACGCATTGGGACAGAGGAGACGGACAATGAACGGATGAGCAATCTGTTCTTTATTCGTCTCGTCCGTCTAAATCCGTAGCCATTCTTCTGGCCGTTGGACGCGGGATACCATCCCGCGCTACAAAGTCACGACTGGCACAGGACGTTGCGAATATCCTGCCACGTATTGGCCTGATTCGATACGCCGCTCGTCGGGTAGGTCGCCAGCTCGCCGGTGTAGAGCACCTGGGCCAGCAGGCTGAACGGATCGGTCAGCCCATTCAACTCCTGCTGGGCGTTGATCTCCATCTCCACCACCCACCGGCCGCCGCCCGCCTCGCCCACCGCCGCCGTCCAGTTCGAGCTGGTGTAGTTGGAGTTCCACTCCAGCCCGTCGTTGTTGTTGCCCTCGCCGGCCCACAGCAGGCGCGCCCCGTCGCGCGCCACCTGGAAGAAGCGGTCGGTCGTGTTGGCGTCGCCGCCGTCGTTCAGTGTGTCGATGTACAGTCGCACCGAGTCCGTCACCTGATAGCTGCTGTCGCCGATGAAGAAGCCGAAGTAGATAGTACCCGCGTCGCGCGCGGCGTACACCTCCACCAGGCTCGACGGCCCGCCGCCCGTGGGCTGGAACGTGAACAGCGGCGCGCTCGGCCACTCGGAACCGACGTTGAGCGAGCCGTCGATGACCGGCGGCGTGGTGATGCAGGTCAGCATGGGCTGCGCCACAGGGACGGTGGCCGTGGCCGTCGCCGTGGGCGCGGGCAGGGTCAGCGTCGGCGTGGCCGAGGGCGGCGGCACGCTGGCCGTGGCCGTCGGCGCGGGAATTGTCCACGTGGGCGTGGCCGAGGGCGGCGGCACGCTAGCCGTGGCCGTCGGCGCGGGAATTGTCCACGTGGCGCTGGGTGGTACGGCCGTGGGCGTCACCGGCGTCGGCGTGGGCGGGTTGGGAACCAGCGGGTTGCTGCCCAGGATCACTTCCTGCCCATCCGGCACGCGGTCGCCGTCGGTATCGTTCAGGATGGGATTCGTCTCGTAGGTGACGATCTCATCGTTGTCCTTCAGTCCGTCGCCGTCGGTATCGGCGTTCTTGGGCTGCGTGCTATAAATGAGCACCTCATCGCCGTCCTTCAGCCCGTCGCCGTCGCTGTCCGGGCTGTTGGGGTCGGTGGTCAGCACCGTCTCCTGGGTATTGCTCAACCCGTCCAGGTCGGTGTCCCCCTCGGCGATGGCCGTCTGGGCCACATTCGTCGCCGCGCCGCTCTGGGTGCTGACGACAACCGTCTGCGCCGCCGAGACCGCCGTCTGCGTCGCGCCCATCTGTTCAAACGACAGCGTCGGCGTTGGCGTAAGCGTCGCGCCGATGCCCAGCAGGCGCTCCCAGTTGGAGAACGCGGCCAGCGACGCCAGCACGCAGCCGAAAGCCGCCACAAAGAGGATGGCATACATCCACGGCGTCGGGATGAGCGAGCGGGCGATGGCCTCGCCGGGCAGCGTCTGCTTGCCGCCCCGCGCCGCGGCCACCTCCACCTCGAACGGGTATACGTCCCCCTCGCCCAGCCAGTTCGTCTCGCGCGCCTCCAGCGCCAGTTCGACGTTGGCCGTGCCGTTCGGTGGCAGGGGGACGCCCTTGCGGTCGCCGCGGAAACGGATCAGCCCTTGCAGATCGCGCCCGGTCACGTCGAATTCGGTCGCCGTGTTGCCCGTGTTGTGGATGGCGACCATCACCCGGCCGGGCATGCGCACCTCCGCCGGCTCCATCGTCGCCTCGAACATGGTGAAGCTGCTGACGCTCAGCGTGGCCGTCGTTCCCACCC
>NZ_JAYRVJ010000046.1:0-2084 GCF_041918635.1 Promineifilum sp. (SeqCode) | reverse complement strand
GAGTACAATTGAATTGGCGTCGGGCCGCAGCGAATGGCCGGCGCGGATGAGGGGAACCATGATCGAGCATAAGCCTCTCTCAGGCGTGGCCGGGGAAGCGGTCACGTTCACCGTCGAAGTCACACCGCGTGAAGCCGCGGCACCCCATGCGGCCCTGGCCGCGGCCCGCCAACTAGGCATCAGTGGGCTGGCGGGCGTGAGCGAGTCGCGCCTGTACTATTTGCAGGGGGCGCTGGACGCGGAGGCCGTCGCCGCGCTGGCTGGGGCCGTTCTGGCCGATCCCGTGACCGAGACGTGGCGCATCCTCGACGACGCGCCGGCCACTCCGTGTGGCGACCACCGCATCGACGTCACCTTCCTGCCCGGCGTCACCGACTCGGCCGCGGCCAGTCTGGCGCGCGTCGCCGGCCGGCTGGGCATCGCCGGCGTGGCGCGGGCCGCCACGGGGCAGCGCTACGAATTGACTGGCGACCTGAGCTTGGCCGACCTGGAACGGCTGGCCGCCGGTCTGTTGGCCAACCCCCACGTCCAGCGCTACGCCATCGACGCGCCGCTGCCGCCGCCCTTCTTCCCCTATCAGGCGGCCGACGACACGGTGGAGACGCTGCCCGTCCGCGACCTGGACGACGACGCCCTGCTGGCCCTCAGCCGGGAGCGGCGGCTGGCGCTCGATTTGGCCGAGATGCGCGCCATCCGCGCCTACTACACCGCCGAGGGGCGCGAGCCGACCGATGTGGAACTGGAGACATTGGCCCAGACGTGGAGCGAGCACTGCGTCCACAAGACGTTCCGGGCGCTCATCGACTACATCGGGCCGACGGGCGCGGACGGCCCGGTGGCCCGGCAGCGCATCGACGGCCTGCTGCGCACTTATATCCGCGCGGCCACGGAGCGGGTGAACAAGCCCTGGGTGCGTTCCGCCTTCGTCGATAACGCCGGCATCATCGCCTTCGACGAGCGCTTCGACCTGGCCTTCAAGGTGGAAACCCACAACCACCCCTCGGCGCTGGAGCCGTTTGGCGGGGCCAACACCGGCGTTGGCGGCGTGGTGCGCGACGTGCTGGGCGTCAGCGCCCGGCCCATCGCCGTGACCGACGTGCTGTGCTTCGGCCCGCCCGATCTCTCGCCGGACGCGCTGCCGGAGGGCGTGCTGCACCCGGCGCGCATCGCCGCCGGCGTGGCGCACGGCGTCGAGGATTACGGCAACAAGATGGGCATCCCGACGGTCAACGGCGCGGTCTGCTACCACCCCGGCTACACCGCCAACCCGCTGGTCTACTGCGGCTGCCTGGGCATCCTGCCGCGTGGCGCGCACCCGACCGCGGCGCAGGCGGGCGACCTGATCATCGCCATCGGCGGGGCGACGGGGCGCGACGGCCTGCGCGGGGCGACCTTCTCCAGCATGGAGATGGACGCGGCCACGGGCGCGGTGGCCGGCTCGGCGGTGCAGATCGGCAACCCGATCATGGAAAAGCAGGTGCAGGAAGTCGTCCTGCGGGCGCGCGACGAGGCGCTCTACCACGCCATCACCGACTGTGGCGCGGGCGGCTTCTCCTCGGCCGTGGGCGAGATGGGCGCGGCCATTGGCGCGCGCGTCCAGTTGACCGGCGTTGACCTGAAGTATCCGGGGCTGCGACCGTGGGAGATATGGCTGAGCGAGGCGCAAGAGCGCATGGTGCTGGCCGCGCCGCCGGCTCATCTGGCGCGGCTGCGGGCCTTCTGCGACGATCAGGACGTGACGCTGACCGTGCTGGGCGAGTTCGAGCCGTCCGGACGGCTGCGCGTCTTCTATGGCGAGCGGCTGGTGGGCGATCTGGCCATGGAATTCCTGCATGACGGGCTGCCGCGCCGCGAGTTGCGGGCGGCGTGGCGGCCGTCGCCCGCGCCGGAGCCAGGCGACGCGCCCGACGCCCCGGCGGGGCCGGCCCCAGCCGAGATGCTGTTGCGCCTGCTGGCCCATCCCAACATCCGCAGCAAGGCCGACATCGTGCGGCGCTACGACCACGAGGTGCAGGGCGGCACAGCGGTCAAGCCGCTAGACGGCGCGGCGGCGCTTGTGCCGCTGGACACGCTGCTCGGCCGCG
>NZ_JAYRVJ010000045.1:0-21170 GCF_041918635.1 Promineifilum sp. (SeqCode) | reverse complement strand
CGAAGTGCTCGATACTGGGGTTCAGCCCGGCGAATTCGGGCAGATCGTTGAGCGTCCGGTCGCGATAGTGGACGACCAGCGCCTCCAGGTGGCGCTCGATATCGACAATATCGACCAGGTAGCCATGCCGGTCAAGCTCGGCCCCTTCCAGTTGCACTTCCACCGTGTAATGGTGCGAGTGCCACTCGTTCTCCGCGCCCCAGTTGCCGCCGATCAGGTAGTGCTGGCCGACGAAGTCGCGTTTGACGGCTATGGTGTACATGGGTTCTCCTTAACTGCAACGCATCGTTCACATCGCGGGGGAGCAGGGGGGCGGGGGAGCGGGGGGGAAAGAGAGCGCCGGTCGACGCGCCCTTCACCCCTGCTCCCCCGCCCCCCTGCTCCCGCGCCCTCTTAGTAAGTAAAGATCACTTGCACCACTTCTCCCGCCTGCTCATCGAGAAGCCGATATGCCTCAGCGGCGCGGGCGAGGGGGAGGCGGTGGGTGATTAGACGCTCCGGCTGATGGCGGCGCAACATCGCCCAGGCCACGTCCAGCCGCCGCGTTTTCGTCCAGCGGCCGAGCCAGCGCGGAGCGAGCGCGCTGACCTGCGAGCCGATGATCCGCATGTGCGCCCGGTGGAAGCGCCCACCCAGATCCGCCTCGACCCGCTTGTCGCCGTACCAGGAGCCGATGACGATGCGGCCGTGATCGCCGGTCAGGGCGATGGCCGTGTCCAGGGCGCGCGGGTTGCCCGACAATTCATAGGTGAGGTCAGACCTGGCAGGTCGGCGGACAGGGGTTCGCCCGAGACCTGTCAGGTCTAGCTCGGCCGGATCGACCACCTCCGTCGCCCCCAGTCGCGCCGACCACTCGCGGCGCAACGGGTAGGCGTCGAGCGTCAGCAACGCGGTCAACGGAAAATCGCTCAGCAGGGCCGTCGTCAGCAGCCCAACCACCCCCTGCCCCACCACGGCCACCCGCTCGCCGATGACCGGCCGGCCGTCCATGACGAACGACACAGCCGTCTCCATGTTCGGCAGAAAGACGGCTGCCTCCGGCGTGAGGCCGTCCGGTAGCGGGTGCAGCGCGGCGACCGGGGCGACAAAGTGGGTCTCGTGCGGGTTGAAGGCGAAGACCGTCCGGCCCAGCCACTCGACCGGCGTGTCCTCACCCAATCCGATCACCTGCCCGACGGCGGCATAGCCATACTTGATGGGGAAGCGGAACGAACCGCCCAGCGCGGCGATGGTCTCATCGACGGCTAGCTCGCCCGGCGCCTGGCCGCGGTAGACCAGCAACTCGCTGCCGGGGCTGATGGCCGACAGTCGCGTCTCCACCAGCGCCTCGCCCGGCCCCGGCGGCAACAGGTCTTCCGTCCGCACTGCGGCGGCCAAGGGGGCGCTGAAGAAGACCGACTGTCGTTCCACGGGCGCTAGGGCAAGATCTCGTAGTCGTGGCTCAGGGCCGCCACGCCGCGAACGGTCGCCGCTACCGAACAGTACTTGTTGATGGACAGATCGAGCGCCCGCTCCACTTTGGCCGGGTCGAGGCCGTTCCCCTGGAGGATGAAGTGCAGATGGATGTCGGTGAAGGTATAGGGCGGTTCCGGCGCTTGCCGGCCGTTGACGTTCACTTGTAGCCCGGTCAGGATTTGCCGCTGCCGCTCCAGAATGGCGACCACGTCATGGGCGGCGCACGACGCCAGGGCCATGAGCAGCAAGTCTGACGGCTTGGCCGCCCGCCACTCCTGCCACGTGGGGTCTTCGCGCGGCCAGGAACCGGAGATAACCATGTTGCCCAATGAATCGCGGCAGGCAAAGAGGCGGCTGCCCTCTTCCATCCACTTAATGGCGACGTTGCTCAATGCATTTTCTCCAATCGTTACGGCAGTTGGCAGGCAGGTGGAACGATGGACAGACTCTCGCCGGTCGTCTCGTCCTGGCACTGGCAGTAGGCCGCGCCCTGCCCCTCGCCCGCCCAGAGCCAGTAGCCGACGCTGATGCGCAGGCAGCGCGCGCCGGCCGGGGCATCCGGCGGCGGATCGACCGGCCGGCCGCGCTCCAGGCCCAGTCCCTCCGCCTCCGCATCTTGCAGCAGGAAGAGACGCCAGTGGCGTCCCTCGCTTTGACCCACTTGTATCTGGCCGTTGCGGGCCAGCACCACGGCCAGCGTCGGCAGCAGCAGGAGCGACAGCCAGAACAGGGCGAATAGGAGCATCAGGAAGCGGCGCATTAGAATTAGGAATTAGGAATTAGGAATTGAGAATCAGCGCTGGCGAAAGGTTCCGATTCTTAATTCGTAATTCTTAATTTGCTTAGGCCGGCTCCAGGATCGCGCCGACCATCGCCTTCAAGTATAGCTCAGTTGTATACTCCTTCACCATCCGGCGCGTGCTGAAGCGGGGCGCGTTGGAACGGATCGCCTCACGCATCACCTCGACCCAGCCGCGCGGGATGCCGTCCCGGTCGCGGTTGTAGTAGAGCGGCGCGATCTCCTCTTCCAACAACCGGTAGATGGACTGCGCGTCGTAGGTGTCCTGCTGGTCGGGGTCATCGAACTGCTGGTCATCGATCGCCCAGCCGTTGGCGCCGTTGTACCCCTCCACCCACCAGCCGTCGAGGATGCTCAGGTTGGGGATGCCGTTGAGCGACGCCTTCATGCCGCTGGTGCCGCTGGCCTCGCGCGGGCGGCGCGGCGTGTTCAGCCAGACGTCGACGCCCTGCTTGAAGTAGCGCGCCGAGTGCATGTCGTAATCCTCGACAAAGGCGATGCGCCCGCCTAACTGGTTGGACTTGGCGACGTTGTACACCTGCTGGATGAGGTGCTTGCCCGGCTCGTCGGCCGGGTGGGCCTTGCCGGCGAAGACGATCTGCACCGGCCGGTGCATGTTCAGCAGGATGCGCTGCAAGCGATCCATGTCGCTGAACAGCAGCGTGGCCCGCTTGTAGGTGGCGAAGCGGCGGGCGAAGCCGATGGTCAGCGCGTCGGGGTCGAGTAGCGTGCCGCCCACCAGCACTTCCGTCGGGTCGCAGCGACCGTCCACCCAGGAACGGCGCGCCCGCGCCCGCAGGAAGTTCATCAGCTTGGACTTGAGGAGGACATGGACGCGCCACAACTCCTCATCGGGCACGTCGGCCAGCCGCTCCCAAAACAGCGGGTCATCGTGCCGCTCTTCCCAATGAGCGCCCAGGTATTTGTTGAAGAGATGCCGCATCTCGCCGGCCGTCCAGGTAGGCACGTGGATGCCATTGGTGACTGACGTGATGGGCACTTTAGCGACCGGCAATTCCGGCCAAACGGATTGCCACATCTGGCGTGAGATCTCGCCATGGAGCTGGCTGACGCCGTTATACTGGCCGGCCAGTCGCAGCGCCAGCACGGTCATGTTAAAGGCGTCGCCCCACGGCTCCTGGTGATGGCCCAGCATCAGGAACTCATCCCGGCCGATGCCCAGTTGGGGCCAGAAATGGTAGAAGTACTTGTCCATCAGGTGGAAGGAAAAGGCGTCGTGCCCGGCCGGGACGGGGGTGTGGGTCGTGAAGATCGTCCGCGACTTCACCACCTGACATGCCTCTTCGAAGGTCAGCCCACGCCCCACCTCGCGGCGTACGCTCTCCAGCAACAGGAAGGCCGAATGCCCCTCGTTCATGTGCAGGACGGCCGGGTCGTACCCCAACTCGCCCAGCAGCCGCATTCCGCCGATGCCGAGCAGGATTTCCTGGCGGATGCGCATCTCGCTGTCGCCCGAGTAGAGCCGGGCCGACAGTTCGCGGTCCCACGGCTCGTTCTCGGCCACGTCGGTGTCCATCAGGAACAGCGGCACGCGGCCAACCTGCACCCGCCAGACGCGGGCGTGCACCAACCGGCCCTCCATCTCGACGGCAATGCGGCACTCCTGGCCGTCGTCGCCGCGCACGAGTTGGATGGGCACATTCTGCATGTCTATCGGCTCATAGACCGCCTCCTGCCAGCCGTGTGAGGGCACGTGCTGCCGGAAGTAGCCCTGCGGATATAGAAAGCCGACGCCCACGAACGGCAGGCCGAGGTCGCTGGCCTCCTTGGCGTGGTCGCCGGCCAGGATGCCCAGGCCGCCGGAGTAGATCGGCAGCGAACTGTGCAACCCAAACTCGAAGGAGAAGTAGGCGATGATCTTGCGCGTCAGATGGGGGTAGGTGACGTGAAACCAGCTATGGCCGTTGGCCATGGCGCGGTCGAAGTCGATCATGACCTTGTTGAAGCGCCGCAGAAACGCGGCGTCGTCGGCGCGGGCAGCCAACGTCTGGTCGCTGACCAGACGGAGCACCTTGACCGGGTTGTGTTGCGTGCGCCGCCACAGGGGATAATCGAGCCGCCGGAAGATTTCACGCGCGTCCGCGTTCCAACTCCACCACACGTTGTAGGCCAGTTCCGGCAGTCGCCGGAGCTTCGCGGGCATTCGTTCGATGAGGTCGTTCATGATACTTCTAGGTTCTCTCCTGCATGAAGTAACACCGGGACAAGCGTGACGGTTGTGGGAGAAGCGGAAAGGCCGGGAGTCGTTGATCAGGATGGGGAAAACGCCAAAGCGGGGTGGCAGGGGCCACCCGGGGTGAAGTCGCCAAAGCGTCGCCTAGACTCATGCTACCGTTCACGCCGCGCGGGTTGAAAGCGATGGCTATTGTTGACAAGGCAACAATGCGCGTGTGAGATTATAGCAAACCGCAACGGGCCGTCACACGCTGCGGCCCGTTTTTCACGCGACTTTGACGGCCAGCGACGGGAAATCAGTCGTTGGGCAGGTTGACCGGGAGCCACTGCGGGCGGGGCTCCGCAGTGCGCGCGACGGCAAGCTCGGCGACGGCCTCGCACGCCCAGGTGAACTGCGCCTCGGTCATCAGATCGCGCCCCATGAGCGGCGATGGGTTGGTGGCGTTGATCAAGTACATCTCGTCGCCGTCCATGACGAATTCCGACATGTTGATGTCGTAGCCGTAGACATGAGCGATCTGCAATGTCGCCTGGGTGAGGCGCTCCATGGCCGCCTCGTCCATCGTCACCTGGCCCTCGAGGTAATGCCCCGCCTCCATGGAGTAGGGCAGAAGCAGCGTCTTCTCGCCGCCGATGACCAGGCAGTGGTAATGCTGGTCGGATTCGATGACCTGCTGAAGGATCATTGTGCGCATGCCGCTCTCGTCATAGCGCTGGAGGAGCTCATCGACGTTGTTGACCCGGTGGGCGAAGCGCCGGCCGCCGCTGCGAATATCCTTGAAGATGGCCGGCCCGCCGATGTAGTCGATGATCGCCTGCCAATCCATCGGGTAGCTGAGGTTGCGAAAGCTATCGGGGACGGTATCCGCGGCGATGTCTTTGTTGGGCAAGACCATGGTGCGCGGCGTGCGGATGCCCAGCCGGCGCAGCACCGCCCCGGCGAAGAACTTCGAGTCGTTGGCCCAGACGAACGGGTCATTGATGATGTAGCAGCCGTTCAGCGCCGCGTATTTGACGTAGGTGCGATAATAGGGGATCTCGTGCGACATGCGGTCGATGATCACGTCGTAGGGCACGGCCTCATCGAGAAACGTCCCCCCCAGTTTGACCATCTCCGCCTGAACGTCCGGATAGCGCTCGTTGATCAGGGCGATCACTGTCTCGGGCAACTCGCGCTCGCGACCGACGATGAAACCGACTAACTTCTGCCCATCTCGGCTCATGCTCCACTCCTCCGCTTATTTAGGGACAAGGCTCCCAGCTACTATAGCTAATTGTGGTGGAATGCTCAAGTAATAAGGGGCTAGGTTCCAGGTTCCAGGGGCCAGGGAAGAGCGCCTCCTCCCTGGCCCCTGGAACCCAAAACCTGGCCCTTAGCCAGCGTCGGCCAACAAACTCTCAATAGCCTCCTGGAATACCGCGAAGGGCTGCGCGCCGGAGAGGAAGTTGCCGTTCAGGAAAAAGGCGGGGGTGCCGTTGACGCCCAGACTGATGCCCTGATCCACGTCGGCCAGCACCGCCGCTTCATGCTGCCGGCTCGCCAGACAGTCGCCGAAAGCGGCTGCGTCCAGCCCCAGCTCGGCGGCGAAGCCGTTGAAGATCGCGTCCGCGTCGGAGCGGCCGTTCCATTCATCCTGCCCGGCAAAGAGCGCGTGGTGCATATCCAGGTACGCGCCCTGGTCGCCGGCGCAGCGGGCCGCCTCGGCCGCCAGTTGCGCCTGGGGGTGGATACTGCTGAGCGGGAAGTCCTTGAAGACGTAGCGCACCTTGCCGGTATCGATGTAGTCCGCCTTGATCTGCGGGAACGTCTGGTCGAAGTGGCGGCTGCAATAGGGGCACTGGAAGTCGGTGAACTCCACGATGACAACCGGGGCGTCCGGCTCACCGATACTGTAGGCGTCGGCCGTGTCCACCTCAACCGGCCCACTGGGCGTAGCTGTAGCCTCGGGCGCGGACTGGACGTAGGCGTCGGCCAGCGTGCCCTGCTCCGCCAAGCCGACCGCGTACTCAAACAGCTCATAGGGCTGCGCGCCGCTGACCGGGAAGCCGTTGATGAAAAAGGCCGGCGTGCCGTTGACGCCCAGGCCAAAGCCCTCGTCCTGGTTCTGCTGGATGACCGCGTCGTGCCGGCCGCTGCTCAGGCAGGCGGTGAACGCTTCGCCGTCCAGCCCCAGCTCGGTCGCCATCGCCGTGAAGAGGGGGGCCGGGTCGTTAACGCCCCATTCGGCCTGTCGGGCGAAGAGCGCGTCGTGCATCTCCCAATAGGCGTCCTGCTCCCCGGCGCAGCGGGCGGCGGCGGAGGCGGCCCGCGCCTGGGGATGGATACTGTCGAGCGGGAAATCCTTAACCACGTAGCGCACGCGGCCGGTGTCGATCATCTCCGACAGCAGGCGCGGCCACGTCTCGGCCGCGTGGCGGGCGCAGTAGGGGCATTGGTAATCAGTGTATTCGATGATGGTCACCGGCGCGTCCGCGTCGCCGCGCTCGGCGGCTACGTCGTCCATCACGATGGTCGCCGGGGTGGGCTTGACCGCCGGGTCTTGCGGCTCGGTCTCGGTCGCGGCGGCTATCATCTCACCCGCCTGCACCGCCGCGATGGCCTGATTGAAGTAATCCAGAGGATAGGCTCCGACCACCGGTTGGCTATTCAGGAAGAAGCTGGGCGTGCTGCCGACGCCTCGACCCTCGCCCAGCGCCAGATCGGCGGCCACGGCCTCGCCGTAGCGGTCTTCATCCAGGCAGGCCCCAAAGCTTTCCGCCGGCAGCCCCAACTCCTCGCCATAGGCGCGAAAAACGTCGGCCGCGCCCTCGTTGGCCCACTCGTCAATTGTGGCGAAGAGCCGGTCGTGCATAGCCCAATAGGCGGCGGCCCCCTCCTCGCCGGCGCAGCGGGCGGCGTTGGCCGCCGCGGCCGCCTGCGGGTGAATGGCGTTCAGGGGGAAATCATAGAAAACAAAGACCACTTCGCCCGCGGCGATCTGGTTCTCCAGCAGCGCGGGCATGGTGTCCTGGGCGAACCGGCCGCAATAGGGGCATTGGAAGTCGGAGAACGCCTCCATGACGACAGGCGCGTCGGGCCGGCCACGGTAAGGCGCGCCGGCCTCCGTGAAGCCAACCGGGATGCCGGCGGCGTCCGTTTCACCGGTTGTGGCGACAACGAGGCCAGCCGTGTCAGCCGCGTCGGCTACGTTGGCGGTTGTTCCGGCGGCGGTCGGGGCGGTTTCTACTGGGGTCACATTCCCAACAAACGGAATGGCCGCCGTTGCGTCGGGCACGACGGCCTCGGGCACGCCCCCCGCGCCCGACCCGCAGGCCAGAAGGAGGAGTGGTAGAATCAAGCTCAGCAAAGGTAGCGTTATCCGTCGAGTGGTTGCTTGGGTCAATTGAGTCATCGGTGTCTATCCAGCACGGCAGCCCCTATGGGCCGCTCCAGCGCAAGTAAGTAAGGGCGGCGAGCGCGGAATTCACGCCCTGGGCCAGGCTAAGTATAGCCCGCGCTGGTCGATGAGAGGAGACCAAAAGTCGTTTCTTAATCAACCGTAATCGGTCGCCTCCCCTTTTGAGTTGTGCTAGACTAACCTATTGAGTTGTTCACGACAACGACGAAGACGCGAGAAATCATCACAGAGGACAAGTATTCGTGGCAAGAAAGCTGCTATTGTTAATCCTGTTGGCCGGTCTGTTGGCCGCGTGCCGGCAGGACGATCCGGCTCAGAGCGCCAATGGCACGCCCGTGGCCGAGGCAGGCGGCACGCCGCAGCTCACCACTGAGGCTCCGGCGACCACTGCGACGCCGTCCGCGACCGACACGCCTGCCCCGACGCCGACCATCACGCCGACGCCCATCCCGCCCAAGGACCTGGTCGTTTGCCTGTCCGGCGAGCCGGCCGATCTGTATCTGTACGGCGACACGTCCCCAGCGGCCGTGGCCGTACGCCACGCGCTGTACGAGTCGCCCTTCACCTCGCTCGGCTACGCTTACCAACCGCTGGCGCTGGAGAAACTGGCCGACCTGGCCGACGGTGATGCGCGTCTGGAGGCGGTCGAAGTAGGGGAGAACAGCCTGGTCGTCAACACCGATGGCGAGATCGTGCCGCTGTTGCGCGGCGTGGAGGTCATTGACGCCGCCGGGCAGACCGTGGTCTTCGACCGCGCGCCCATCCAGATGTCCCGGCTGGTGGTGGACTCCACCTTCCAGCCGCTCGTCTGGTCTGACGGCACGCCCGTGACGGCCGAGGACTCGGTCTACAGCTACCAGATCGCCAGCGATCGGGGCACGCCGCGCCTGGATGAGTTCGTGCGCTACACGGTCGATTACCAGGCCGTGGACGAACGCACCGTGCGCTGGACGGGCCTGCCGGGCTACCTGGACCCGGCCTACATGACCCACGTCTGGACGCCGCTGCCGCGCCACCACCTGGCGGAGTTTAGCGCGGCCGACCTGCCGGCGACCGAAGAGGCCGCCCGCGCCCCGTTGAGCTATGGCCCCTTCGTTCTCGATGAGTGGACGGAGGGCGAATCCCTCCGTCTCATCCCCAACCCGCACTACTACCGCGCCGCCGAGGGGCTGCCGCACCTGACGTCGCTGACCTTCCGCTTTCTGACCGCGGGCGAGTCGGCCACGGCGCTGCCGGCGGAGGCCGAGGGTTGCCACGTGCTGACCGCCGACCTGTTGTCCTTCGATGCGCTGCCGGCCGTCCAGGAAGCGGAGGCGGAAGGGACGCTGAGCCCGCATCTGGCGACAGCCGGCGTCGTAGAGCAGATCCTCTTCGGCATCGACTCCACCGCCGATTACGCCGAGAATCATGTGCGCTGGTTCGAGGACGCCCGCGTGCGCCAGGCCATCACCCAGTGCACGGATCGCCAAGGGTTAGTAGAGGAGTTGACTTACGGCCAGGGCGCGGTGATGGATACCTACGTTCCCGCCAGCCATAGCCTCTACCCGGATGAAGTGACCCGATGGCCCTACGATCCGGCGGCGGGCAACGCCCTGCTCGATCAGGTCGGCTTTGTGGACGCGACCGGCGACGGCGTTCGCGACGCGCTAGGCGCCACCACCCCCTTCACCGTCACAGTGGGCACGAATGCGGAAAGCCCGCTGCGCCTGCGCATCATCGAGCGGGTGCAGGCGGATCTGGCCGCGTGTGGCATCCAGGCCACGCTCACCCCTGTGCCGGCGGGAGCCTGGTTCGCGCCGGGGCCGGGGGGCATCGTCTTCGGCCGCAAGTTCGACCTGGCCCAGTTCGCCTGGCTCAGCCGCGTTGAGCCGGATTGCGGTCTCTACCTAAGCGACAATACGCCCGGCTCGCTCGCCGCCGGCTACAACGGCTGGGACGGGGTGAATGCCTCTGGCTGGGCCAATGAGGCCTTTGACGCCGCCTGCCGGACGGCGCGCGCGCTGCTGCCCGGCCAGCCCGGCTACGTCGAGGCGCACCAGGAGGCGATGCGTCTGTTTGCCCAGGAGCTGCCGGCCATGCCGCTCTTCACGCGGCTGCGCCTGGCGGCGACGACGCCCGACGTGCTCAACTTCCGCCTGGACGCGACGCAACCGTCGGAGTTGTGGAATGTGTATGAGTGGGATTTGAGGTTAGGTGGGTAGGGGCGGGTTTGAAACCCGCCCCTACATGGTCAGTACTTAGTGGGTCAGTAAGGGATTGGATGATGAGCGCAGATGGCGAGGGCGAGGCGACGGGGACGGTGTTGATCGTCGGGCTGGGGAATCCCGGCCGGCAGCATCTCTATAACCGGCACAACGTTGGCTTTATGGCCGTCGATAAGCTGGCCGCGCGTCACGACATCGACCTGCGGCGCGTCCAAAGCCGTGCCCTGGTCGGCAGCGGGCGGATTGCCGGTCGGCCCGTCATCCTGGCCAAGCCGCAAACCTTCATGAATCTCAGCGGCGAGGCGGTCGGCGCGTTGGCCCGCTTCTACAAGATCGCGCCGGAAGCGCTGCTGGTCGTCTACGACGAACTGGATATCCCCTTCGGCGCGCTCCGCCTGCGCGAGAAAGGCGGGGCCGGCGGTCACAACGGGATGCGCTCCATCATCCAGCACCTCGGCCAGGAGTTCGCCCGGCTGCGGCTGGGCATCGGTCGGCCGCCCGGCCGGATGGATCCCGCGGCCTACGTTTTGCAGGATTTCGGCCGCGACGAGCTGCCGGCGGCGGGCGAGATGCTGACAACGGCCGTCGAGGCGATGGAGTCGTTTGTGCGAGATGGCATCCAGTTGACCATGAACCGCTACAACCAGTCGTCAGTAGGCAGTGAGCAGTAAGCAGTATTAAGTGTTCAGTAGTCAGTGATCAGCGGTTTGAATTATGAATGTATCCGGTCTGCTCGATCTGTTTGACCAGATTCCGGCCTTCGACCAGTTGGCGCGGGCGTTGAGCGACGAGAAGGGGCGGGCGCTCCTGCCACTGGATCTGCCCAAGGGCACGCGCGCCCCCGTGGTGGCCCAACTCTACCGCCGCGTGGCCGCGCCGGCCCGCGCGCCCATCCTGCTGCTGACCGGCCGGGTGGACACCGCCACCCTCTGGCAGCAAGCACTCGAGACGTGGCTGCCGGCCGGCAGCCAGCTCCTGCGCCTGCCGGAGCCGACGCCTCTGCCCTACGACCGCGGCCCCTGGAGCGAACGCACGCGGACGGGCCGGCTGGCAACACTGGCGGGATTGATTGCCGGGCAGCACCCGCTCATCCCGAACACCGCTACGCCGCCGCTGGTGGTGGCCTCGGCCCGCGCCTTCCTGCAAAAGACGATCCCTAAGCGCCGCTTCGTCGGAAGCACGCGCGTCTTACGCGTGGGCCAGACGCTCGACCTGGAGAAGAACATGGCCGCCTGGCAAGAGGCCGGCTATGAACCGGCGAGCGTCGTGGAGGCGGCCGGGCAGTTCAGCCGGCGCGGCGGCATCATCGACATCTTCCCCGTCGTGTCACCGTTCCCGGTGCGGATCGAGCTATTCGGCGACGAAGTGGACACCATGCGCTACTTCGACCCGACGACACAGCGGTCGCTGGCCGACGCACAGGATAAGCATCCTGCGCCGCCATCGAGCGTGGTCATCCACCCGGCCCGCGAGGCGCTGCCAGCCGCGGCGCGGGCGTTTGCCGAGGTGTGGGCCGATGAGCCACTGCCGGACGAGAACAGCCTGCCCTCCTGGCGCGACGATCTGGCCGATCTGCGGGCCGGCCAGGCCTTCCCCAACCTGGAGTACTACCTGCCGCTCATCTACCCCCGCCCGGCGACGCTGCTCGATTACCTGCCGCCGGAGGGGCTGCTCATCGTTGACGATTGGGATGAGCTGCGGGAGGTTAGCGCGGAGCTACTGACCCACGCGCAGCAGATCGCCGAACAGACGACGCTGCCGCCGGGCTACCAGAACCCGCTGTTCACCTGGGAGGAGATCGAGTCCGAGATGGCCTGGTGGCAGCCGCTGCAACTGGGCGATAGCCAGCCGCCGCGCGTCCCCGACGAGAGCGAACCGGTCTACATCGAGTTGGGCGAGGCGTTCGACCCCGGCCCGCGCTACGGCGGGCAGGTGCGGCCGCTGCTCAACCAGCTCAGAGGCTCCCAGGGAGAGGGGGAGCGCGTTGTCGTCTTCAGCCGGCAGGCAACGCGCCTGGCCGAGCTATGGAGCGGCGAGGGCGGCCGGCTCATCCGTACGCTCGAACCGCTCATTCAGGCCGGCGACTCCGACTCAGTCGATCCCATCGTCACGGCCATCGACGCGGGCACGGGGCGCAGCGGCACGGTCCCGCTCGACGCCCTGCCCGACGTGCCGCCAGAAGGCAGCCTGACTTTCGTCCAGGGTAGCCTGGCCGAGGGCTTCATCCTGGTGCGCCGCGAGGATCACCACGTCCTGCTGCACCTGCTGACCGACGCGGAAATCTTCGGCTGGAGCCGGCCCGCGCCGCGCCGCCAGCGCGTGGCCCGCACCGCCGCGCCGGAGACGTACTTCGCCGACATCAAACAGGGGGACTACGTCGTCCATCTCGACTACGGCATTGGCAAGTTCGAGGGGCTGGTCGTACGCAACCTGGGCGGCATGGAGCGCGAGTACCTGCTCGTCCAGTATGCCAACGGCGACACGCTCTACGTGCCCGTCCACCACGCCGACCGGCTGGGCAAATGGATTGGCCCCGACGACGCCGACCCCAATTTGAACCGGCTGGGCGAACGCACCTGGACGCAGACCAAGGCCGCCGCACAGCGCGCCGCCGACGAACTGGCGCAGGAGTTGCTCGACCTCTACGCCGCGCGCGAGACCATCCCCGGCCACGCCTTCCCGCCCGATACGGATTGGCAGGCCGAACTGGAAGCCAGCTTCCCCTACCGCGAGACCGAAGATCAACTGCGCGTCATCAGCGAGGTCAAAGACGACATGGAGCAGGCCAGCCCGATGGATCGCCTCATCTGCGGCGACGTGGGCTACGGCAAGACCGAGGTGGCGCTGCGGGCGGCGTTCAAGGCGGTCATGGACGGCAAGCAGGTCGCCATGCTGGTGCCGACGACCATTCTGGCCCAACAGCACTTCACGACCTTCCGCGAACGGCTGACCCCCTTCCCGGTCACGGTGGAGATGCTGTCACGCTTCCGCACGGCGTTGCAGCAGCGGCAGATCGTCCAGAAGACGCGCGAGGGGGGCATCGACATCCTCATCGGCACGCACCGGCTGCTGTCGGACGACGTATCCTTCAAGGATTTAGGCCTGGTCATCATCGACGAGGAGCAGCGCTTCGGCGTGGCCAACAAGGAGCGGCTCAAGCAGTGGCGCAACGAGGTGGACGTGCTGACCCTGACAGCCACGCCCATCCCGCGCACGCTGCACATGGCCCTGACCGGGGTGCGCGACATCAGCGTCATCGACACCGCCCCGGCCGAGCGCCTGCCCGTCGAGACCTACGTGGGCGAGGCCGACGACGCCCGCATCCGCACGGCCATCCTGCGCGAACTGGATCGCGGCGGCCAGGTGTTCTTCGTCCACAATCGCGTGCAGAGCATCCACATCGTGCGCAAGCGGCTAGAGAAGCTGGCCCCGGAGGCGCGCATCGTCGTCGCCCACGGTCAGATGAGCGAGCGGCAGCTTGAGAAGATCATGATCGACTTCGCCGAGGGCAAGGTGGACATTCTGCTCAGCACCACCATCATCGAGAGCGGACTTGACTTCCCCAATGCCAACACGCTCATCGTGGATCGGGCGGAGCAGTTCGGCCTGTCGCAGCTTTACCAACTACGCGGTCGCGTCGGGCGGGCCACGCGCCGCGCCTATGCCTACTTCTTCCACGCTCCGTGGCGCCGGCTGACGCCCGACGCCCAGGCGCGGTTAGAGACCATCGCCGAGCACACGCAACTCGGCTCCGGCTACTTCATCGCCGTGCGCGACATGGAGATTCGCGGCGCGGGCGACTTCCTGGGCGGCGAGCAGAGCGGCCACATCGCCACTGTGGGCTTCGACATGTACACCCGGCTGCTGACCAAGGCTGTTAAGCGGCGCAAGGCGGAGTTGCGGGGCGAGACGGTTCCGGTCGAACTGCCGGACAATGTGCTGATCGACCTGCCGCTGGCGACCTACATCCCCACCGACTACGTGCCGGATACCCAGTTGCGCCTGCGCCTCTACCGGCGCATGGCGACCCTGGACACGCTGGCCGAGATCGACGAGATGGCCGCCGAACTGGCCGACCGCTTCGGGCCTATCCCCGACCCGCTCCACAACCTGCTCTATCAGTTGCGCATCAAGGCGCTGGGGCAGATGGCGGGCGTCAATGCGGTGGTCACTGAGGCGGGCCAGATTCGCATCCGCATCGCCGAACTGGCCGGCATGGATCGCTACCACTTGCAGCGCTTCCTGGGGGATGGGGTGCGCGTCAGCAAGAGCGCCGTATGGTTGAAGAAAGACCGCGGCACACATGAGTGGCAGATCGAGTTGGTGCAAGTGCTGGAGCGGCTGCGGCTGTTCGAGCGCACGGCCGCCCCCGCGCCGCGCCCCTCTGGCCCAGCCCAGCCCACCGCCGAAACCGAGGACGAAGCGCCTGACGAACAGCCGGTCATGTAGCACAGGTTTCTTAACCTGTGCTACATTCCTGACTCAGAGGCCCAAATGGACATCAAGTTCTTCGACGACCCGCTGGAACAGCCCCGCCCGCGCGAGGACGTGCGCATCCGGCAGATCGGATTGTTCATTTACCCGGACTTGCGCCGGATGATGTTTGGGGTGGAGTTGACGCCATTTGTGGAGCGCCCGTCGATCGAGGTGCTCATCACCAACGGCGACGGCCAGCCGGCTGGTTCGCTGCACGTCATCGAGACGCTGACGCCCAACTTCAGCCTGACCATGCACCTGCGCGACCGGGCGACGGTCAATCCCTATGAGTTGACAGCCGTGCTCTACTACTCCTGGCCGGATCGTGAGAGGGTCGAGGTGGAACGGCAGACGGTGAGCTTCGAGGTGACGCAACCCGGAGAGCAACTCTTCAAGTTTGCGGGATAAATTAACCACGGATTTTACGGATGTAACGGATTGAACTATGTTCAAAGGTTCAATCCGTTCCATCCGTCCCATCCGTGAAAATCCGTGGTTAAATCATTGCGCTGCCAGGGCGTCTTCGGCTTCCTGAAGGCGGCGCAGCTTGGCTTTCGTCTCGCGCCAGGCGATCTTCGACAGGCCGAGCTTCTGGCGGATGTCATCGTGCTCCACGTTGCGCCGCCAATCGCGCAGGGCCGACAGCCAGCGCAGATTCTCAAACGACAGCACCCCCTCCTGCAACTTGGCCGCCTCGGCGATGTCGTGCAGCACGTACTCCAGGTTGCGGGCCGTGCAGGTGAAGAGCGTGTCGGTAGGCTGGTACTGCTGGAGATACTCATTCAGCACTTCCAACCAGGCCGGTTCCAGGGGCAGCTTGCGCTCCTTGTAGCGCAGGCGCGGGTTGGCGTAACGGACGTAGAGCACCGGGTTGGCCGGGTCGCTATCATCGATGTGGTTGGGGACGAGAGCCATCGCCTCCCCCTTCTTGATGCCCGTCTGGAGGAGCAGGCCGAGTAACAGATGCGGCCGGGCGTCGGGCTTGCGGTTGGGGCCTATGACGCGCCAGTCGTTGGTGACGGCCAGCGCCCGTTCCACGTCGAATTCATGCGGCACGTCGGGCAAGGGACTGCTGACGCTCTGCTGGATGACCGCTGCCGCGGGGTCTTGGGGCAAGACGCCCGTCTCATGTAGCCAGCTAAAGAAGACCTTGAGTGTCGTCACGCGCCGGGCGTAGGACTTGGGGCTGCATGGCACACCCCGCTCGTAGAGCAACCAGTGCAGATAGTCGGTCAGGTTCTTTGTGCCGATGTGGCCGATGGGCGTGCCGATGCCGATATAGCGGCCCAACAGCCGGATATCACTGGCGAAGGCCTTGACCGTGTTGAGAGCCAGACCCTCATCCTGCATGTGGCGCTCGAACGCGCCCAGAGCGGCCTGCAAGGAGGCTTCGGGGGTCAGGGGCGGTCGGCGCGCGCCGGTCGCAATCGGTGCGCTCTCCTCGACTGTCGCCGGAAATAGTTCACGCTGTCCCGTGGTCATGATCTTCTCCCACTCCGCTCAGATGTAGGGCGGGTTGCCAACCCGCCTCTTCAACCGTCCAGATACGGGATAAGAATCCCGCACTACAAACTTATGCGAAATTGTAGAACGGGTGGGCGAATCTGTCAAGGCGTCGTGCGCACGAGCAGCCGGTAGGGATCGGTAGTGTTCAGCGTGCCATCGGTGATAACCCAAATGTGATAGCGGCCGGCCGGTCGCGCCCCCAGCGATACCGTCTTGTCCGGCCGGTTGTCGCCGTTGTTGCCGATGAGTTGCAGGCCCCCGCAGGCCCCACCCGCCGCCACGAGCAGTTGTCCTTTCCCCGGCGCGAAGTCGCGCAACTCGACCGTCACGTTGGCCGCCGCCGGCAGGTCGAAGTAGAACCAGTCGTTCTTGTCGTCGGCATAGAACATCTGATCGCGGTTGAGCGGGACGTTGAGCGCCTGGGCGCATTCGTCATTAGGCTCATCAACCCGGCCGGCGACAGCCGGCAGGAAGAAGTACACCGTGGGCGCGGGCAGCAGGCGGACGTGGCTCGCGCGCGTCGCGCCGGCCACGGCGGCGTCACTCACCACGAACTCGACGATCCGCTCGGCGGCGTTGGGCTGGGGTAAGATGTTGTGGTAGGTGACCGTCCGCAAGACGCGCTGATAGTCGGCCACACTGGCGACGCCCGTCAGGCGCAATTCGCCCGTCGCCGGGTCGTAACTGCGCTTGATGTTGCTCGTCCCGTCCAGACTGGCGTCCAGAAACTCCGCCGGCCGGTCGACCGCGTTCGCGATGCGCACCGTCGCTGCCTTGAGCGTGGTGTCGTCAATGTCGGTGATCGACAGGCCCGCGCCGACAATGGACGCCGGGCCGCGACCGATGTAGAACACCGCTTCGTAATCGCCGCCGATGGTCACGCTGTCCAGATCGAGTTCCGGCGCGTCGTTAACCGGCTGGACTTGCACCGACAGGCTGGCCGGCTGACTGCCGGCCAGCGCGTCGGCTACCGTCACCTGCAAGAGCCGCTGGCCCGCGCTGGGGTCTTGCGAGGCGTTCTGATAGCGGACGGAGCGCAAGACTACCTGGTAAACGGCGGGGGTGGCCGCGCCGCTCAAACGCAGCACGCCGTCTTCAAAAGCAGCCTCAATGCCCGTGCCCCCGGTCGTGACCAGCAGCCACTCGGCGTCGCCGTCCAGCGGGTTGGTGATAACGATCTCGGCCGAGGCCAGTTGCGAGCTGTCGATGTCGGCCAGAGTGACGCCAGGCATCAGGGCGATGGCGGCGGCATCCTCGACGTAGATCGCGGGCGCGCCCGGCATGTTGCCCAGCGTTGGGGCGTCATTGACCGGGGTCACGTCAACGGTCATGACGCCCGTCGCGACACTGAAGGCCGTGTTGGCGCCGTTGACCGTCACGTCCACATCGCGCTGCCCGTTGCCGCCCGTCGTCAGGTCCCAGGCGCGGAACGTCAACTGGCCGCCCGGGCCGGAGGTGTTGGCCGCGGGCACGAAGCGCAACCAGTCGGTGTTGGCTAACAGCAGCGCGGCTGTGTCCGCCACCACGCCCACCGGCTGCCAACTGGCCTCCGTGGGGGGGCTGATCGTACTGTACTGCCATACACCGCGGCTGTTGTCCGCGGCGATGACGGCAATGCCCTCCAGGGCGTCGGGATCGGCATCGCTAATGGGGTCGCCGCCCTTGGCCAGCAGTTGCGCCACACTCTCGCCCGCGGACTGAGTGGCATCTTCGGCCACCGCGGCGAGGGACAAGGGCGCGGCCAGGGTGAGAACGGGCGCGCTGTTGACGGGATTGATCTTGATGACCGTGGTAGCGGGAGCGCCGGTCTCGACGCCATCGGAGGCGACGAATTGCACCGTGCGCGCGGCCGCCCGCGGGCTGCCGGAGGTGTTGTGATACGTGATCTGGCGCAAAACCTGCTCGAAATTGGCGACCGTATCCGGCCCATCGAGCACCAGAAGCCCCTTGGACGGTTCGTAGGGGGCGGCGGTGATGTTGGTGCCGGCAGTGTTGGCCGACAGATACTCGGCCGCGCCGTCGGGGTGGTTCAGGAGCGTGACGGTCAGCGTCGTCAGGGTGGCGTGATCGGCGTCCCTCAGCGTCGCGTCCGCGGCCGCGAGGGGAACAGGCGGGCCGGCTTCAAAGAACTGCGTCTCGAAGTTGACGCCCTCGACCGGCCCATTCAGATCGATGATGGGCAGGTCATTGACGGCGAGCACCTCAATGGTGACCGACTCCGATTGGGCGCTGAAGGCCGACGCGCCGCCGTTGAGGGACACGTCCACACCGACGTCGCCGTTGGCCCGCGCGCTCTGGTCCCAGGCGCGGAAGGAGAACCCGGCCGAGCCGTTATAGCCGGCGACGGGCACAAAACGGATGCGGGCGGCCTCGTTCAACAAGACCGCCGCCGTGTTCGAGACGGCCGGGAAGGGCTGCCAACTGGCCCCCGCGTTCAGCGAATACTGCCAGACGCCGTTGGCCGAGCCGGCCTCGATGACCGCCATGCCCTCCAGCGGGTTCAGGTCTACATCGGTGATGCGATTCTGTCCGCCCGTCTCGGCGCTCTCGATGATCTTCTTCACCGAGTTGCCGCTAGAGTTGACGTCGTCCTCGTAGATCGCTGCCAGCGCCATATCGCCGGTGTTGTCCAGCACCGGGGCGTCGTTGACGGAGTTGATGGCGACAGTGCTCAGGGCCGGGGTGCTGGTCAGCGCGCCGTCGCTGACGGTGACGGCCACTATCCGGTCGGTGATGTCGGGCGACTGCGACAGGTTGTTGTAGGTTAGCGAGCGCAGAACGGTTTGATAGCGCGTGACAGTTCCCGCGCCCTGGATCGTCAACTCACCCGTCTGCGCCTTGTATTCCACCTTGAGGCCGCCAACGGTGGCCGGATCGACGGTCAGCGATTCCAGCGCGCCATCAGGGTGCTGCGCCAGCGCGGCCCGCGCGGCGGTCAGCATGGTGTCATCGCCGTTGTTGATGGTCAGGCCATCCACACTGACAATGGCCTTAGGCCCTTCATCCTCGCTGAACGTTGTGGCGTAATCGATGCCCGCCAGATCGCCGTTCAGGTCAACGACAGGCATGTCGGCCGCGGTCGAGGCGGTTACCCATACAGCGCTCGCGCCGGCATAGCCGGCGCGGGCAAGGAGCAAAAGGACGATCGAGCATGCCAGGAGAGGCAACGTTAGGGAAAGGCGATACGGTTTCTGGCTCACGTTAGAACCTGTGGGATCGGTGTTGGCGACAACAATGCTACGACTGTGGAGTGTCAGTATTCAACGGCGGCGGCGTGGCCGATGGTTCTGGCGCTTGGGTTGGCGCTTCTGTCGGCGGCGCCTGCGTCGGAGCTTCGGTGGGGTTATCGGGAGGCTCTTCGCCCCCGCCGCCCAGTTCGCCATCCGGAACCGGCGTGGCGGTCATGCCAGATGGCGGGGCCGGCGCGGTGGGAGTGGGCGTGATAGGGCCAGGCTGCGCTGTTGGGTGGGGTGTGGCCGGCAGCGTGGCCGCCACCGGCACACCGGCCAGCGCCTCGCCCGCCTCAACAACGTCGGCCGAAATCCAGCCAATGCGCTGCTCGTCGGTAATCACCAGATACCAGGGGTTGCGCTCGTCGTTGTTCCAGGCCAGGACCTGGAGCATGTCGCCGTTATCCACGCTGCCCACAACGGCGAAGACCGTTCCCGGCCCCCGCCGCAGGTTCGCCCGGTTCAAGATGACGTGCACGACAGGCACGACCTCGGGCGACGGCGTGGCACTCGGCGCGATCGGCGTGACGGATGGGGCCACGGTCGGCGGGGTTGTCGGCGTCAACTCAGGCGTGGTCGCTGCCGCCAGTGATGGCTCCGCGACCACCACGACGGCCGTCTCCGTGGGCGCAGGCGACGCGACCTGATCCGCGGTCGCCGTGGGCGAGACGGCGTTGATCGCCAGCATGGTCGCTTCGGGCGAGACAGAAGCGCCGACGGCGGCAACCGTGCCGCTCGACGCCGCGCCGACCGTGGGCCTGTCCCGCAAGCCCTGCGCGGCGACCGCCCCGACGGCCAAGATCAACAGCAGAATAAGCGCCGGTAGCCAGCCACTCACATGACCGCCGCGCGCCGCGCGGCCGCCGCGGGCCAAGTCGTGCTGGTTCTCCTCGGCGACGAGCGCCTGATTGAGCGCCGTCGCGAACTCCTCGATACTGGCGTAGCGCCGGCGTGGGTCCTGGCGCAGGCAGCGGCTGACGAGTTCATACACGGCGGGGGTCAAGTCGTCTCGCACGCGCTCTAGCGGCGTTGGCCGGGCCGTTAACTGCCGCAACGCCTCATCGCGCCACGTGATCGGCCCGTCGGGCAGCCGTCCCGCCAGCAGCCGGTAGAGGATGACGCCCAGCGAGTAGATGTGGCTGGCCGGCGTCAGTTCCTTGCCGGCCCGCTGCTCGGGCGAGAGGTAGGCCAGTCGCGCCGCCTCAAGCTCGTCGGCCGGCACGCGCACTTCTCTCTCGGCCGGGATAAACAGATCGATGAGGACGACGGATTCATCGGCGGAGAGGGCCACGTCCTTCAGGAGGATGTTGTCGGGCTGTAGGTCGTAGTGAGCCAGTTTCAGCTGCTCGGCCAGACCCAATGCGCTCGCCAGCTGATGCACCAGCTTGAGCGCGTAGATGCTGTTGACGGGGGTGTCGCGCCGGGCGAGTTGTTCCAGCCGTTGGGAGAGGGGTTGTCCCTCGATGAAAGCCTGAGCCACATAGGGCGCGCCCTCGGGCGTCTTGCCAAAGTGGTAGACCTTGGCGATGTTGGGGTGATTGACTTGAGACAGGGCGCGGGCGCGGGCGACGAAGCGATTGGCAAAAGCGCCATTTTCGCGCGACGGGCGCGCAACATCGACACGCACCTGGCGGTCGTCGTCCACGTCGTACGCCTGATACAGCTCCGTGTAGCGCTTCTCGGCGAGACGTTGTTCTATCTTATACTGATCGAGCAGATTTTCGAACAAGCTCGCTACGGCCATCAATGCTTTCTGCGTTATCCTTCTCGGCCTTGCCTACCAATACCTATGCGCGGCCTGCTATTCAACTGAGATACTGCCTGTTATCCACTTATCCCCATACATTATCCTAACAGGCCTGAATGAAGTTTTACCTTACGATCGATATTGCTGTAGGGCGATTTG